>DASZGG010000290.1:0-5027 GCA_035939025.1 Chthoniobacterales bacterium
TCGGCGACACGCCGCAGGACAGAGGAGAACCGATCGGCTCTCTCGCTGGCAGTTGGCCTGGGTGTGGCCAGGGCGCCGCAAGCCTGCACAACGAAAGAGGCAGACACAGTACCCATCACGGCACACTCTACCACAGGTCGACCCGCGACCAGGCCTGCCAGAAAACCACCGCAATAACTGTCTCCTGCACCGGTGGTGTCCAGAACCTCAACGCTAAGAGCGGGTACGTGGAGGACGGAAGCCTGCGGCCCTTCGCAAACAAGGGAACCCGTTCCTCCCATTTTCACCGCGATGCATCGATTGTATGTCGTCGCCTGCTCTCGTATCCATTCGCTAAGATTTATCGGGTGCCAAATGCGGTGGACCTCTTCCCGGCTGGGAATGAAGGCAGTGATACTTTCCAAGAAACTCAAGTCGAGGTACTGATTCGCGTCGATGTAGGTGTCGGCAAGGATATCCAGCGTAATAATCGGTTTGGGGGCGAATGAGCTCAAATACCTAACATTGGCGATAGAACTAGCCGGGGTCTGTGGTGCGATGTGAAATCCTCGTGAACCACGATAAGCTTCAGGCAACGATCTTCGCCCGGAGTCCATCTCCTGTGCGGTCGATGAAGTGAGTTTCGGCACTTGTTGCTTTTCGGTCTCTGTCTCATGCAAAATCCAAAGCTCAAGTCCACTTCCTCCAATAGAATTTAGCCCGGTAACGTCAAGACCCCATCGACTAATCTCGTTCGTGACCGTGTTGAGATACTTTTCTCCCGTGACGGAATGTATGCCTACACGGTCGTGCCAGATCCGTGCGCCGATCGCGGAGTATAAAGCCCCGCCTCCGATTACCTGTCGGTGGCACGTGTCGTTTGGAAGAACGATATCATCAATGGTCAACCAGCCGATGGTTACGATATCAATCATCCCGCATTCGCCTTCAATTGCTTCCAAATCTGCTGAAGCTGCGTGCGCAACGCCGCAAAGTAGACAATTGCCTTTGCCAAGTTCACCAAGTCGTAAATATTCGCCGTCGGCTCTCCCAGATCAAAGTGCCGGTTGAACCCGGGAAATCCCAAAAGCAGAACATTTGGAGTCTTTAGCATCACACTCACGTCGTCGCTCCGAGAAGTATAAGAATTGTTTGAGATCTGGACCTTGACACCGATCTCTTGCAGGGCGGCGACGAACTCGACCGCGAGCGCGTAGAGGTGTGGAGGGGTGACCGCTCCCCGAGTCAGGCTTGAGAATTCGGACAAGACCGCGCCTTTGCCAAGTTTCGCACCATCTCCGCCGCCAGGAGTGTTCGGAGGACTATCACCTCCCGTTTGTTGCACGTCTGAGACGACGACAAGCTCTGGAACCGGAAGCAGGTTGAGGATTCTGGTGCTCCCGCGTCCGATCATTTGATTTCCTGCACCCGGAGGTCCTTCTTCCTCGTCCGGGAATGCGAGCAATGCTTCGACTTTCGCTGCTGCCAGTACAGGGGCGGCAGCTAACAACGCCGCCACTGCACCGGCGTTGTCGATGTGAGCGGTAAAATTGCCCGTCAACCGATCTTCCTGGTAGGATGTCGAGAAAACAATCCTGTCCCCAGGTTTCAGGTTGAGATCTCCGCTTTCAGGCCGGAAAAACGGATGGAAATCTTCTGACTCCAGACAGCCACTGGCCACTATCTCATACTTGGAATTCGAAGGTATGAACCGATAGGCAATGGCAGAGCGTTTGCCATTCTGAATCATATGATGACAAAACGGCACCAAAGGGTAACGCAATTGCTGTTTTGATTGAACTAGATAACTGACGGTGTCTAAGTGGGCGATATACCACAGTTTTTTCCTGATATTTTTCGTACCCGTTAAGATGATGCTATTTCCTGTCTTTTCGTAGTTCAGGCTGAAGTGCAAGTTGTCGTTTTCGAGCGCATTTGTTTCTTGCAGAAGGTCCCTTAAAATCGGCCCACGCAAGAAACTTGCAGCCGTCGAGGGCGATGCTACCGATGAAATCGAGGCTACGTAGCGGCGAATCCGTTCAACGGTAATATGAGAATCGACAAGTGGCTGTAGTACCGAAAGATGAGCGATGGACCGGCTTACCGAACGTGTTTGCTTCATACCTGTTCCTGCCTACGGACAACCATTCAAACAGCTTCATTTCCAGTCTTTAGTAGCCTGGTTCATGACGAAGACCGCAATGACGATGAGGGCCCCTTTCGCCAGCTGTTGAACGAATGGGTCCACCCCGGTTAGATTTAATATATTCGCTAACACGCCGATAAAGAGCGTTCCGACAAATGTCCGGAACACTGAACCGGATCCCCCGAAGAGCGAGGTGCCGCCGACGACTACCGCCGCAATGGCGTCAAGTTCGTATCCTTCACCGGCGATGGGGGTACCAACACTCAGCTGAGAGGAATAAACCATGCCGGCGATGCCCGCACAAAAGCCGGAAAGTGTGTAGACCAGCAGTTTATATTGTTTGGTGGGTACACCGGATAAATGAGCCGCATCTTCATTTGAGCCGATGGCATAAACACACCGGCCAAAAGGCGTTAAGTGCAAAACAAAGGCGGCTGCGAACAAGGTCAAAAGCAAGATGATCGACGGGATAGGTACTCCCCCAAGATAACCGTTTCCTACATAGTAATAGGTCGGATCGGTAATTGGGATTGGCGTCCCGCTGGTACAAATGAAGGCGATGCCTCGCCAAAAGGTTAGCATTCCGAGCGTCATGATGAAGGCAGGAATGCGAGCATAGGCGATCCCGAGACCGTTGAAGATACCCATCAACCCGCCACAGAGCAGCCCGACAGGAATTGCGATTGCCAAGCTTTGCGTTTGCAGGATGTCGGCAAAAAGCACGACACATAAACCGAGTATCGCTCCCACCGAAAGGTCAATGCCTGCAGTGAGAATCACGAAGGTCTGGCCGATTGCCAGGATACCGACGATGGCCACTTGCCTTAAAACATTGAGAAGATTTGGAA
Organism: Chthoniobacterales bacterium; assembly: GCA_035939025.1. GTDB lineage: Bacteria > Verrucomicrobiota > Verrucomicrobiia > Chthoniobacterales > JAFAMB01 > JAFAMB01. Next base: position 2,974 of record DASZGG010000290.1, read on the forward strand.
GGCTTAGAAATCTGGAGGAAAGGAATGAGGAAACTATCAGCAAGAGCAATAAGGCCATCACTATTCCCAACTGCTCCTTCGCGAAAGGTATCGCCCGGTGAGTGAGTTTTGGCCGGATCGCATTCCCAATCTCACTCATCTGCTCCACCTTTAGTTTGAACGAATGCCGCGGCCTTCACAATTGCATCCTCTGTCGCGGTTTCACGTGTCAGATTCGCGGAGATATGACCATCTCGAAAGACCAGAATATTTTCGGAAAGGCGCAGAAGTTCTGCCATTTCAGAGGAAATGAGGATGATAGCGATGCCTTTGGCTGCCAGCGCTTCGATCATGGAATAGATCTCTTGCTTCGCCCCGATATCAACGCCGCGGGTCGGCTCGTCCAGAATGAGGATTTTTGGTCCGAGACCTACAGCTCTGGCGATTAATACTTTCTGTTGATTGCCACCGCTTAAAATTCGGACAGGAGTCTTCAATCCCCTGGTTCGGATATCGAAGCGAGAAATCATCTCGCGCGCAAAATTCCATTCTGCCTTTAGGCGCAGGCAAGGAAATTTGAAGAAAGGCTTAAGATTGCCCGCCGTGATATTTTCAATCACCGGGCGATTGAGAAAGAGCCCATCTGCTTTGCGATCCTCTGTCACGTAAACAAGGCCTGCTTTTATACTATCTTTAGGGTTCCCAGCCTTTAAAACTTTGGCGAATATTTCGACAGAGCCTGAACTCGCGCGAGCAAGGCCAAAAATGGTCTTAGCGATCTCTGACCGGCCGGCGCCTACGAGTCCGGCCAGACCCAGAATCTCCCCCTGTTTCACTGCGAAAGATATTTTTTCAAAATGCCCTTTGCGGCTAAGATCCCGCACTCGCAGCGCAACCGTTCCACCGTCATTCGGAGTTGTTTGGTGAATCAGTAGATTCCGCCCAATCATCCGCCGGATCAGCCATTCTTGATCAACGTCCTTAACGTGCGCCGTCCCGGTGCATCTTCCATCCCGGAGAACGGTGACGCGATCCGCAAGCTCGAAAATTTCCTCGATGCGATGGGAGATGTAAATCACCCCAAGATCCTGTTCCCGAAGACGCCTGAGTACTTGGAAGAGTACTCGAGCGGCTTCATCGTCTAATACGGCAGTCGGTTCATCCAGGACGAGGATTTTAGGATTCAGGGAGAGGGCCTTAGAGATCTCCACCATTTGTTGCTGGGCGACGCTGAGTCGCCGGACGGATTTTGCAGGATCAATCCGCACCGACAGACGGCGTAGAAGTTTGAGCGTTTCCGTCCGCATACGTTTGCGGTCAACTGTGCCGAAGGCGGTGACGGGATAGTGACCCAGAAAGATATTCTCCTCCGTGTTGAGATGTGGAGTCAGCGAGAGTTCTTGATGAATAACGACGATGCCATGGGTGATAGCTTCCCGGGGTGATCTGGGTTGGAATGCCCGGCCCGAGAGTGAGATCTGGCCTTTGTCTGGTCGATGAACACCACCCAGGATTTTCATTAGGGTCGACTTTCCCGCCCCATTTTCACCGACCAGAGCGTGGATTTCACCGCGCTGAACGGTGAAATCGACTTCGCTCAACACGAGATTCCCCTGAAACGCCTTGCTGATATGCCAGGCGCTCAACAGCGCTGTTTCGTCCAGGTTAATCGGGGCAGATGATGATTGCGAAGTATCCACCGTCAGTCAGAAGGAAGAGATTCTCACACAGAGGTCACGGAGGACTCGGAGGATTTTTAGCCATAGATCAATCGTTTGACGCCGGTATTAAAACGGGTTTTACCGATTCACGGAGAGCAAATTGAACGTCATACCCCCAAATCCTCCGTGTCCTCCGTGCGAGACTCTCTTCCTCTTTTTCAGGATGTTCCGAATTTGATATGGCCGAGGCTTTTTGGGTCAAACGCGTCGAGCAAAGCTCAGCGACATGGATCTGGTGGCGGCGCGAAGTCGCCCCAGCCTTTACCAATCCATTGATCCGCATTTTCTGGGACGACAACAGGGGAATCCGGCAGCTTCAACTCGTAGCCGGGGTTCTCGTATTTTTCCTTTCCT
>DASZGG010000291.1:0-4036 GCA_035939025.1 Chthoniobacterales bacterium
TGTTTTCGACATCAAATCCATCGTGTACGAGATGAGATTTGACGAGGTCAGCGCTCAATACGCCGACTTTGGAGAATTCTACCTCGGCCTTCAGCTTCCGCTCGATGAGTTATTTCAAAGGATCCAATTGTAGATGAATGAGGTGAGAGTAGATGAATCGGTAGCTCAGGGAAAAGTTCAGACCCTTCGAAAACTCCTTCGCCGGAATGCTCCGCTCCTGATTGCCTATTCGGGGGGAGTCGACAGTACTTTCCTTCTCGCTGAGGCTACCGGGACGCTGGGCAAACGGGCCCTCGGTATCATCGCCGACAGCCCAAGTTTACCGCGCAGTTCACTAGCGAGCGCAATGACGACAGCCAAAAGTTTCGGAGCCAACGTGGAAGTCATTGCTACTGCTGAGCTCGATGACCCGCGGTACTCCAGCAATCCAGTTAATCGCTGTTATTTTTGTAAACTTGAGCTCTTCACAAGAATGGAGCAAGTCGCGGCTGAACGGGGATTCGCTGCCTTGGCATACGGAGAAAATGCGGATGATGCATTCCAGTTGCGACCCGGCGCTGACGCCGCCCGGGAATTCTGTGTTTTGGCGCCTCTTCGAATCGCGGGTCTGACCAAGGCAGAGATTCGTTTGTTATCGCGACATCACAGTTTGCCGACCGCTGACGTCCCGGCGCAACCTTGCCTAAGCTCAAGGATACCGCACGGAACGGTCGTTACCAGCGACGCCCTTGCGATGATAGAACACGCCGAGGAATACGTCCGCTCGCACGGGTTCAACGTCTTTCGCGTTCGTTACCTGGTTCGCCCGGGTGATCAACCAGTGGCAAAGCTGCAGATTGCCCCGGATGAGATGAAGAAGTTTCCTTCCCTGGAAAGAGATATCCAGGAAGCGCTTCGCGCGATCGGATTTCGCGATCTAGTTCTAGACCCGGACGGTTATCAGGCGCCGGCTGCCCTGCGGGAGCAGGGTGAGAAGTGAGAAGTGAGAAGTGAGAAGTGAGAGGTGAAGCGGCGTGCACCGAACGGTAAACGCTATGGAGAAGCCGGACCGGATTGAAATCTGAGCAACCTGACTCGGACGCTAGCTCGGCAAAGCTGAGGGCGTTCGGAGCCGCAAAGTTGTCGTGCAGGTCGTCAGTGCGTTTGTCGCAAGCTCAGCATCCGCCCTCACCCCCCTCACCTCCGGCCCCCGCCTCTCACTTTTCACTTCTCACTTCTCACCTGTCACCCCCCTCACCTCTCCCCGACCTGCGGGATCCGAAATATTTGTTTTGATCCAGCCGCGTCTTTGAGTTATTGACTCACTTCCCCTGTTCCAAAGGCAAGGCCTGCGTCAGTGGTTTAGTATGCACCCGATGATCTCAACTATCCTGTTCTTAGCTCAGCAAACAGCTGGACCCACTACTCCTCCGCAACCAGATCTGCTGCAGACTCTTCTGCCTTTTCTTTTCATGGGGGTTCTCTTTTATTTCCTCTTAATCCGTCCGCAACAGAAACGGCGGAAACAGCATGAGCAGCTGTTGGCGAACCTGAAGACCGGAGATAAAGTCGTCACCAGCAGCGGCATTCACGGTTTGATCGCAAACGTAAAGGAAACGACCTTCCTCCTCAAGGTAGCCGATAACGTAAAGATCGAGGTCGACAAGAGCGCAGTCGCTGGGGTCGAAAGATCGGCCGAGCCCAAGGCGGCCGCTTCCGAGGCAAAACCGACCGCTTAGCAGGGCGCTATGAACGCGACGTTGACCTTCTTTTTTGGCCTATTCGTTTTAATCCTCTTCGCCTGGTACTTTCTTACCGATAAAGAGCGCACCAAGCGCTGGCTTGGCACCACGTTAGCCCTGCTGCTTTGCGCCTTTTCGATCGACGCGTTTTTGCCCTTCGACCAGAAGATTCATCTCGGACTTGATCTACAGGGCGGTACCTCATTTCTCGTGCGGCTGGTGCCGCCTGTCCTGGAAGAAGGAGGTAAACCGCGCCCAATCACCCCGGAGATGCAGGAGCAGGCTGTCGAGGTCATCAGGAAACGTGTAGACGAATTTGGCGTCAGCGAGCCGGTTATCACGAAAGAGGGCACTGATCACATCCTTGTTCAGATTCCAGGACTGAGCACGGCACAAGTCGAAACAGCTCGGCAGCAGCTGCAAAAGGTCGCGAAACTGGAATTCCGACTCGTCCATCCGAATAGTGACCAACTTGTTCGTCAGATTCAGGCCGGTACAGCCTTTACCCCACCGGGCTATGTGATTCTCACCTCGGTCGAGCGTCGAAGTGGACAACCCGAGAAACTGTTGATCAAACGACGCCCTGAGCTCACCGGTCAGGACGTTGCCAGCGCGCGCCCTGTCTTCGAGACACGAGGTTATGAAGTCTCGCTTAAACTCACCAGAGCGGGTGCTGAAACGTTCCGCCGAGTTACGCGAGACAACATTAATAATCGGCTCGCGATCGTTCTCGATAACGAAGTCGTGTCGGCTCCGACCATTCAAAGTGAAATTCCGAACGGTGAAGCGGTCATTACCGGGAATTTCACCTCCGAAGAGGCCAGGAACCTCGCGACCGTTATGGAAAACCCACTCCAGACACCGGTCGCAATCGATGAAACCCGAACCGTTTCGGCGACATTGGGACAAGACTCGATCTTCCGCGGTATCGCGGCGGGACTAGCCGGGCTTGCGGCGACGTTGATTTTCGTGCTGATTTATTACCGTGCTGCGGGGCTGGTAGCGTTTTTCGGTCTGGCCGTGAACGGCATCCTGCTATTCGGTGCGATGGCTCTCTTCGGATTCGTTCTTACCCTGCCGGGTATCGCGGGAATTATTCTGACGATTGGTATGGCGATTGATTCCAACGTTCTGATTTATGAACGTTTGAGAGAAGAACTCGAGCACGGCAAGAGTCTCAGACCAGCAATCGAAACAGCATACAGGAAGGCATTTAGCGCAATCGTCGACTCGAACCTTACGACTTTGTTGAAGGTTGCCATTCTATTCTGGCTCGGCTCCGGGCCCGTCAAAGGGTTCGCAATCACCCTTACGATCGGCATTATAGCCTCGATGTTTTCGGCGCTTCTGGTCACGCGCAACATCTTTGGGTGGGCGGTCAAGCTTAACCTGGTTAGGCGCATCTCGATGCTGCATTTGATCAAATCCAAGAGTTTCGACTTTCTGGGCAAGTGGAGGCCGGCTTTGATCGGGTCGGTGATTTTCCTGGCGGCTTCGGTCGGAGCTTTCGGCTTGCGAGGAAGCAGCATGTTCAATATCGACTTTACGGGCGGTGATTTCCTGCTTGTACGATCAGCAACAGACCTTTCTGACGCACAGATTCGAAGCCAGCTCGCAAAGATGGGCTTGGGAAATGCAGTTATCCAACAGGAGACCGGCCAGCAAAAAGGCCAGGTCGCACATTTTATTTCAATTCGGTCGCCGTTCGGTACTGCGGACAAGATCGCGAACCAGTTGAAGCAAGGATTTCCAGCTGCCAATCTCACCGTCGAACGGTCGGAAGGGGTTGGCCCAGTTATGGGTACGCAGTTGGCAACAACTTCCCTCTTCGCACTCGGGATCGCGATCTTAGGTATCTTGGCTTATGTGACCATCCGATTCGAATTCTCGTTTGCCATCGGGACGATTGTGGCCATGCTCCACGATCTGGTCATCACTCTCGGCATTTTCGTCATGGTCGGCCGGGAATTTTCGCTGGTAATGGTCGGCGCAATCCTGACGGTCGCCGGCTATTCGATCAACGACAAGATCGTCGTGTTCGACCGCATTCGCGAGGGACTCCGTTCAGGGCGAAAAGGCTCGATTCAGTATTTGATGAACGCAAGCATCAACGAGACCTTGAGTCGAACGATCCTTACGAGCGGCGTGACTCTGATTTGCATGCTTTCGCTCCTGTTTTTCGGCGGTCCTGTGCTCGCCGACTTCGCATTCACCAATGTAATCGGAGTGATTGTTGGCACGTACTCTTCCATTTTTATCGCTGCGCCGATTGTCCTCTGGTGGTCCAATCTCCGAAAGGGGAACCTGAGACTCGA
>DASZGG010000292.1:0-3626 GCA_035939025.1 Chthoniobacterales bacterium
GGGTGCGAAATAGACGGTTACCCGCCAATCAAGAGGTATTTCTGCAGCTTGATGCTCTACCAATGCCCGGTAGATCGCACTGGCCCGCGTTGCACCGATGTCGCGAGCGAGCCGGGTCTTTGCTTCTCCCAAACGCGGAGATTTCAGAAATAGACAGACACTTCTCACAATGGCCGGGAGAGACTCGCCCGCTTGTAATCTGAATATTTGCACGGCAGTTCATTGTCGGCCAAGCTTAGGATGTGTCTGACTATGCACCACGTGCGACAGAGGTGTTGCCTCAGCTCGCGGCGAGGGACAGCAACGTAACGCGCCCGTTGATCAGCTTGATCGTTCCTTCCTGGAATGACGATGAGCTCGTCGTTGATCTGGTGAACGGCTTGCCGGTAACCCCAGAAATTGCCGAGTGGGTGGTGGCGGTAGTTCAGCCCGGGGAAAAACTTCGCGAGTTGCACCGGCAAGGAATTGTCCGACTGATTTCCTGCGATAAACCCTCGCGCGGCAGACAGATGAATGCCGGAGCAGCCGAAGCGCGCGGATCTCTCCTGTGCTTTCATCATGCCGATTCCGAGTTGCGTCCCGAGCACCTGAAGGCGTTGGAAAAAACCGCCAGGAACGATGCGATCTCAGGCGGAGCATTCCACCGTCGCTTTGACGATCGACGCGCCGTGATCGTCTGGTGGGAAGGTCTGATTCGGCGCCTAAGTTCGTTTGCTGGACCGCTGCTTGGCGACCAGTCGATCTTCGTTCGAGCATCTGTTTTTGAAAGAATGGGTGGTTTCGCGGATATCCCGCTGATGGAAGATCTCGAATTTTCCGGCAGGCTCCGACAGCTGGGGAGTACAGTTCTGCTGGATCCGCCGCTCTGGTCATCGCCACGGCGTTTTCGTCGCCAGGGCAATTGGCTTACCACCCTGCTTAACGTTGCCTTCATCGCCCTCTTCTACTTTGGGGTCGATCCTTGCACGCTACATCGATGGTATTATCGAAATTTCAGGGGATCCCCAGTTCAGCACATGGGGCGTCGATCCGTTACCGCGGGGACAGTTCGGGGCAAATAAATTCCTGTTACTAATGTTTTCGAAGATATTACCCACGCCGAAATCTGATTGTTTGGTCGGTCCGCTTTTCTCCCGAGCTCTAGCCGATCACAACTTAAGCTGCCAACGCAGACGGACAGAGGTCCTGCAGCTTAATCTAGGCAAACTTTGCAACCTCACGTGCGTCCATTGTCACGTGAACGCAGGTCCGAAACGGAGGGAGGTTATGACCCGGGAGACCGTCGACCGGATCCTCGGCTGGCTGTCGAAAACCGATATTAGCACTGTGGACCTGACCGGAGGCGCACCTGAGATGATGCCGGACTTCCGTTATCTGGTCGGACAACTCCGGAAAATGCCTCAGGTCGAAGACATCATCGACCGCTGTAACCTGACGATACTCCTTGAGCCAGGTTATCAGTGGCTGGGCGAATTTCTGGTCGTCCATCGCGTGAGAATTGTCGCCTCGATGCCGTGTTACCAGCTGGAGAACGTCGATGCCCAACGGGGAGACGGCGTCTTCGATTCCAGTATCCGGGCCCTTCAACTTCTGAACCGGCTGGGTTACGGTCGGATGGAGGCCTTGCCTCTCGACCTGGTTTACAATCCCAATGGCGATTTTCTCCCACCTGACCAGACAGAACTTGAAACCGACTACAAACGGGAGCTGAAGAAGCACTTCGACATCGATTTCCACCGGCTCTACACTCTCACCAATATGCCGATCGGCCGCTTTGCCTCCTGGCTCAAACATAGCGGGAAGCTGGACGCTTATATGCAGCTACTTGTCGGAGCGTTCAACCCCGCTTCGGTCGCCGGCCTGATGTGCCAAAATACCCTGAGCGTCGGTTGGCAAGGCGAAGTCTATGACTGCGACTTCAACCAGCAGCTCGGCATGCAATGGAAAAACGGGAAGCCGCTCTTCCTTTGGGACCTCGATTCCGAACGGCTCGAAGGCGGCCCAATTGCCACGGATAACCACTGCTTCGGTTGCACTGCGGGCTCCGGTTCCTCGTGTGGCGGGGCGCTGGTATAGATCATTCTGAGATGAAAGATCTTCCCACCCCGCTCATCGTTGTTGCGGTTGGCGCGTTGCTATTCGTCGCTGAGCGTTTTTTCCCACTCCGCAAAGCCACACGATCGCTGCTCGCGCGCCTGTTTGTGAACCTGGCAATTTCGGTATTAACCTTCATTACGGCCGTCGGCTTGCTTCAACCGGCGGTGCACTCAGCCCTGCGATGGTCTGCGGGCAAGCCATTCGGATTTGTTCATCTCCTTGCGCTTCCGTCGCCGATCGCCTTCGTGCTTAGTCTTCTGCTCATGGACCTCACGTTCTACTACTGGCACCTGGCTAATCACCGAGTGCCATTTCTCTGGCGTTTTCACAATGTCCATCACATCGACCCGGATCTGGATGTTTCCACCGCCTTTCGTTTCCATTTCGGTGAGATCACCCTCTCAATCGTTTTCAGTCTTCTACAGGTAAGTCTGATCGGCCCTTCGGCATGGGCATTTGCCGTTTACCAGCTGGTTTTTCAGGCTGAGGTGCTCTTTCACCACAGTAACGTCCGGCTGCCTCTCGGTGCTGAGCGTTTGCTCAATAAAGTGATCGTCACCCCGCGCATGCACGGCATCCACCACTCGCAGATCCAGCGGGAGAACAACTCAAACTTCGGCACCGTCTTTCCGTGGTGGGACCGGCTCCATCGCACGCTGGGTGTCAACATCCCGCAAGACGAGGTGACAGTCGGAGTTCCTGGCTACACCCTGCCTGAGGACAACGGTTTCTGGAATGCCCTGCTGATGCCATTCCGCAAGCAGCGAGACTATTGGCGCCGGCCCGACGGCACGCCAGTGGAGCGGCCAGATTTGCGCTCGAATCAAAATCCCGCTCGCCTGGCAGAGTAAGTCTTTAAGCCTAAAAACCGAAGATAAGAGCTAACCGCAGATTTCACAGATTCCACAGATGACTGAAGCCAAGGAGTTTAGCTTTATCTGACGCAGGGATTCATCCGGAAGAAAATTGTCGATGGCAGAGACCGTCTGCCCTACTCCTCAAAACTGCGAAATCTGCGGTTTCAACTTCGGGATTTGGGTTAAGTGGAGTCACAGCAGCGGAGTAGGGTTAGCGTGAAAACTAACGCATAACGCTTTGCTAAAGCGTTGTAACTCAAAAAAGGGTGCCGAGTGCTGGCATGGTTCCTGCTCTTTCATCATGCCATGGCTGAGCTCAAAACCGTCAAAAAAACAGATAGGGCAGTTACCTTCATTTGCCGAACCAAAAGACTGACGATGCTCTGAAAATGACATGGTGATGAAAGTAAAAAATGGAGTCCCTTGGATTCGGCCTCGCCTCGACATCGAGAACTCGGCACAAGCGCATATGAAAAAGCGACAGTTATTTTTGAAATGGTGCTTAACCAACATGCTAACCGTGGCAATAATATTTTTGGCGACGGCATTTGGTGCGACGCAAACGCAAAATTTGAGTCTTGTTGGCAAGGCAATGGTCCTCGCTATCGTAATGATTTATTTTATCACGACTATTTACAGCGGATTAATTTCTTGGAGAACAGATAAGGTTTT
>DASZGG010000293.1:0-7364 GCA_035939025.1 Chthoniobacterales bacterium
TTCACGGATCCAGGTCAATACCTCGGTATCTGATTTTCCCTGCTTCAAGAGATTTAAGATCTCTTCTGCGCTTAAACCTGTGAACGACAGAAGCCGTTGGTCCAGAGGGCACGCAAAGTGGTATTCACCTGCTTTGCCAGCCAACTGAGCCCGACCTTTATCCAGCATCCTTGGCAAAATGACGTAACCACCCAGCTTCACGCGTGGGCTCCTTGGAGGACGTTGAGTGAGATCAGTGATGTTCATGCGGACTAATCTGAGGATGGAACGGGTTATGTCAATTCGGCCGAAGCTGGCCGCTTGGAGCTTCGGGTTTTGAGTTTTGGGTTTTGAGTTTTGAGTTTTGGGTTGATAGGGGAGCCGTTTGCGGCTCCTGGGTGTTGCGAGCAACGCCCCTCCAGATGGCGATCCCAAAAAGGTAAATGAAGCAGTGTTTGTCCAACCGCGTTCTAGACTCAAAACCCAAAACTCAAAACCTAGCCTGCGTGCAGGCTTCCGGATTTTCTTGCCTAATCGGTCTTTCGGATTACAAAATCCCGCCGCATGAGTCGACGTTACATCACGGTTGCTGCCGGAGTCTTGGGTCTGGCCGCCGTTGAACATTGTCTTGCTGACTCGTTTACGTTCGATCTCAGAGCAACCGGTCGACTGGAATTCCCCTCCTGGATTCCCGATCGACCGTTAGCCGTTCCAAAATCACAGTCAGAACTTTCTTTTCCGGTCGTGCCCGGCTCAGACGATGACGACCTGGTACTTACCGTCGTATTTCAAGAAGAGCCCGGAGGATTTCTCAGCGTTTACTGGCAAAGCGCACTTGGAAAGCGTGAATTGCTGGCCCCAAATCTGTTTGAAAACATCGGATTGCCCAACCAGCGAACCTTGCTGATCAACCGTCCGACGATGGCCGGACCCGGGAAGGTCATCTTGAAATCGAGCCAGGCGGTACTCAACGTTTTGCGGGTCCGTTTGGACTGGGCGCGCCCTGGAGTCGTACGCCTGGTCGATAACGTCCCGAACGGCGCCCTTGTGATGAGTGGAGGGAAGATGTTCGCTCCCGAAGAAGTGGATGGCAGCCAGTTGACACCCATTGCCGACTCCTGGGAGGGACGAATCCTGACCACTTCGGTGACCGACCAGGCGGAGCGAATCGAAAAGGGGATAGATTTTGCCATATCCATTCCGGACAAATTAGCCCGTGCCCGACTTGAAGTGCTCGTCAACGGATTGCGACTCGATCAGACTTTGACCCTTTGGGTAAATGGCAGCGCTGTCGGCACATTGGCGCTGGAAGTTCCGGACCTGACAGATCCAGGCTACGAAAAGGCGGAGAACGGCACCATGCGTTTCACCGGCTGGCGCAAAGGCGTGTTCATTCTCACCGGGGATAAACTTCCGGTCGGTGAAAATCACTTCCAATTTCAGACTCCGCCCGGTACGCAGGTCGCTATTCGAGACTTTCTGTTGCAGATCGAGTACCTCCCTAATTGACTTGCCTATCCCATGATTTAAATTTGGGGGACTGAGTTTTCCGAGTCATGAAGTACTGAGTTTATGAAGAAGCCCGCAGTTTTACGGTCTAGGGCGAGCGGCTACACGTTGATGGAGATCATGCTGGTCGTGGCCATCATCGCGGTGATCGCCGGCGGAGTGATTGTCAAGATGACAGGAGCCCTGGACGTCGCCAAGATTCAACGTACAGAACAAGACATCAACAACATATACAGTGCGTTGAAGCTATACGAAGCGCGCAATTATCAAATGCCCGACCAGAGCCAGGGATTAGAGGCTCTCGTCAGCATGCCGTCCACCGGCACCAAACCGGCGAACTGGTTAAAGCTGATGGACAGCGTACCAACCGATCCCTGGAATACACCGTACCAATATCGTAATCCAGGAAAACGAGATCCCTCTGGGATAGATGTTTTCTCATTCGGACCTGACCGTAAAGAAGGGCCTAACAACATCTTCCGGCGGGTGAATTGACTCGCTCGTCATGAGAAGCCGGAGCATTCGCTCGCTCGACCAAAGCTTCGTCTCGCCGTACATCCAGCGCCGAATGCAGGGCTTCACGATGCTCGAAGTCTGCGTAGTCCTTTTTATTATTGCGGTACTTTTCGTTGTCACAATGCCCGTGGCTTCACGCCTCCTTGATGAAGAGAAGCTCCAGGGACCGATCCGGGAATTGCAGACCTTTGCCAGGACCGCTCGGCGCGACGCGATGATGGGGGATCACTCCTACGAAGTGCTTTTGCTGAATGACTCCTACGTGCTACGTCCGGTAGATGGCGCCAAGGACACAGAAAAGAAGCCGATAACCTACGGACTACCGGCAGATGTGACGCTCGCAATCAAACGATTAGGCGACCGCGAGTTCAAAAAGCAAGCAGATGCCCGCTGGGTATTCTCCTCCAACGGTCTTTGTGAACCAATTACGTTCCTCTTTCAACGCGGGAGCGACTGGGTGCGATGCCGGGCCGATCCGCTCACCGCAACGATTGAGAACGAGGAATCATTTATCCAGTGATAACCAGGGTGTTGATGTTAAAGTTAGGGTTACCCTGAAACTCGTGCCACGTCCTCGGCGAGAACGAGGACTCAACCCTACTACGACCATTAATTCAAACACGAAATTAAACCGTTCCCGCGGATTTGTCCTCTGGGAAGTCATGCTGGCGCTGACCATATTCTGCGTCGTCGCCGTTGCGCTAACGACTGCCCTGCAACAGACCGTCGATACCGCCATCATCCTTCGCGACGAATCTCAGGTGCGACTGGAAATCCAAAATCTGCTGGACGAAACCAGCGTGATGAAACTGAAACCAGGGAGGTCGGAAGTCCAGATGGGGGACGGCCGTGTGCACTACGAGCGAGAAGTCCGAGCCGTCGAGGCAAAAACGGCGAAGGGAGTGGTCCTGCCAAGCCTGTATGAAATCAAAGTTCAAGCCTCTTGGAGATCGTCTGGTAAGGACCGGTCCGACAGTGCGGCTCTCATTGTTTATCAACCATGAGGAAAAAACAGAATTTAAAAACGGCCGCCTCCTCCGGTTACTTGCTCCTGGAGGTGCTCTTGGCACTTTCGATTCTGAGCATCGTCGTGGTCATGGTTTTTCAAATCATTCAGACGACGTTGCGAGTGACTTCCGAGATCAACTTTCTCCAGACGCAACAGCGAAAAGTGGATGGAATCTATGAGTTGCTCCGGCGCAATTTCGTTAGCATGCCGGAGACGTCTCTCTTTAAGACGCGGAATCAAAACGGGTCAACAGAGCTGGTCTTCCGGTATGCTCCCTTCAACTTTTCCTGGGCGAAAACCGGCGCGAAGTTCGGAACTGTCGTTATCTCGAGCCGGCCGCAAGCCAATGGCAGATTCGCGCTGAGCATTCTGGAGGAGTCTGGAAATGCCTTGGAAAGTTACGTCGACAGTGGAATTGAACGGAAGAGTGACTGGGTAGCGCTACTCAGCGATGTCGACCAACTGACTTGGCGCTTCTACAATTCGAGCACGGGTAAGTGGACGTCGGATTGGCCGGACACTGCGGTAAAACCAAACTTGGTGGAAATCAATCTCAAACTTGCCGGGCGCAATCACATGGAGCGCGGAGTTTTTCGATGGCCTATCGCTCAAACAGGGTCTTAGCGGGATATTCTGTTGAATGCAGCGCATCCGTCCTCCGCCACCGGAGTCAAGGGTCCGCGCTCCTGCTTGTTTTGTTTGCGATCATTCTCCTCACCGGGTTGATTACGGCCACGGTCGGGTTTGTTAAAAATGATGTTGACGAGTACGGCGCATTGAACAAGGAGTTTCGAGCCCGTCAACTTGCCGAGTCTGGTATGGCCTTCGGCATTCATCCTCAGGTTCAAAGTGAGGATAGATCGTTACTGGAACAGCAGACGCCCGATGGAGGTCGGTTTCGAGTCACGATCTCGAGCGAATCAACCAAGCTGAACGTTAACGCCCTCCTCCAAGCTGGCCGCGATGATCTCTTCGAGAACCTCTTTGGTCGCTGGGGAGTGGCTCCGAAAGATGCCGAAGCAGCGGTTAAAGGCCTGCGCAATTATCTTTCCAGCCCGCAGAGGACTCAACCGGCCTTACAAACCACGAACGCCGTTCAAGCGGCCCCACAAAATACGAACGTCAGCCAATTGGGTCCTCAACCAGGCTCGCAAAATACGAACCAATTGGGTCAACAATTCGCAGCTGTAGAAGAAATGAGCTTAGTGCCGGAATTCGGCCCGGTCATTGAAAAGCAGCCGGACTGGGCCAATTTCTTTACGATATGGGGAGATGGCAAGATCGATGTCAATCTCGCCGACGCCGACACGATCGAACTGATCACTGGAGTGTCGCCGGCGACCGCCGATGAATTTGTAAAATACCGATGGGGTCCTGACGGCAAGCCTTTTACTCTGGACGATCGCGTTTACAACAGCATGGATGAGGTTCGCGCCGCGCTTGGGATGAGCCCCGAACAATTCCAACTCGTTGAGAGCTTGATGACCTTAACGAGCGAGGTTGACCGAATCGAGAGCACAGGCATAATCGCTGGCTACGAAAAAACAATCGCCGTGGTAGCGACGCGCAATACGTCGCCGGTTCGTTATTTGTCATGGCAGGAAAAATAGATAAGTCGCACACCCATTTTTTGCGCGCTGTCGATGGCAACGAATGGGAGCTATGGTCATTCTCAGAAAGCAAAAAAGCGCACTTCATCCGTCGTCTTTCCACCCCTGCCGATGTACCGGGAGAGACCGTGGTTGCTCTGCCGGCCGAACGCACCGTCACTTTCCCTGCCTGGTTAGCAACCAGCGATCGTACGGTGATTCCTGAAATCCTGCATCTGCAGTTGGAGAAGCGCGGGTTGCTCACTAAAAACAGCGGCGATTCCGCGGTGGATTACCGGGTGATCGATACTCGTGGAAACCAGACACTGGCAGTGGCGACAATTTTGCAGCCCGAATTTCCGGCAGAGTTGACATTTGAACGCGTCAGTCGTTTCGAGCCATCCGCGTACACTTTTCCGTTACCCCAAGATCGACTCGTTATCTGGCGTGAAAAGGGGCGATTAACCGTCGCCGCAACGCGCGGGAGGGAACCGGTAGCCGTTCAGGTCCTTAGTGATGACGAGCTTTCCGAAACGGCAGCGCTGGAACTGAAGTGCATTGCGCTTCAGCTCCAGGCCCAGCATTTGTGCGACCGGTTCCTCGGAATCACACTGTGGGGAGAATTTAGTGTCGAAGAGACCGAGCGCTTGCGAAAAACCCTTGAATTGAACGTGACGCATGACGCGGTACCACCGCCAAGCCTACCCGCAATGCGGTCAAAGCTTCTTCCGCCTGAAGTTTTTTCTCTCCATGCGCGCAAACGCCGGCGTCGGCAGATCCGCTCAGGGATCAGCTTGCTGGCCGCCGTTTACATTCTCGGGGTACTTGGACTGGTCGGATACATCTATTGGCAGCGGTTCGTCGCCGACAATCTCCGGCGGCATATTCAAGATCAGGCGCCGACCGTGGCCGCTATTCAGGGCACAGCAGAGCGGTGGCGCCAAGTCGAGTGGGCAGTCAATCCGAAGTTGTACCCCGTAGAGCTTCTCTACCAGATTTCGACTTTGTTACCACCCGATGGCCTTCGCCTCACGGCGGTCGAAATCCAAAAAGGAAATGTGGTCGTTCGTGGTGAAGCCAGCACGGCGCCAGCAGCGTTCAAGTTTGCCGAGGATATCAAGGCCAAGCCCGAGCTCCAGATGTTTAACTGGCATATGCCCAGCCCGACGTTGAGACCGGACGGCCGAGCTGAATTTACTATCGAAGGAGATCCGAAATTTGCGAAAATTGACTAAAACCGAAAAACGCCTTTCGGTACTCCTGATCGTTGCCGTTTTTGCGATGGCAAACTTTTATGGCCTCGGTTACCTATTCGACTTGCTGTCGACCCTCTCCACAGAAGTTTCTGATCTTCGGAGTCAGGAGCATTCCGATGACATTTGGTTGAAAGAAAAGGATCTTTGGCTGGATAGGAAGCGATGGATTGACGCTGTTCAGCCTCGCATCCATGCAAATCAGGTACCGCAATCGGAGTTGCTTGAGTCTCTGACGACGAGCGCCAGAGCCAATCAGTTGGAAATCCAGGAGCAAAGCTTTGGCGAGAATAAATCAACGCCAAACTATCAGTCGGTCGCCGTTCGGCTCAAACTTGGCGGCGCTCTCCAGAACGTTATAAAGTGGCTTGTCCAGATTCAGCAACCGGAGCTATTCCAAGCGATAACGAGTTTTTCTTTGAAAAGCGCGAACGAGCCTCCTACTGTCTCCCTCGAGCTGGAGGTTGCCCGCTGGTATGCTCCCAATCCGTAAATGTTCTCGCGGTCCGTATTCGTTGTTTATCCTGACGTTGCTGTCAGCGATGGCGCTCCCCGCTGCCGGCGCTGATGAAGAGGTTCCGGCCGGGTTCAAAGCGGATCGCTATCAGAAAGTCTGGGAGCGAAACCCGTTCACGCTGGTGACGCCTGTCGCGCAACAGGCGCGCACCACGCCGTTTGACAAATTGATCCTCGTCAGTTGGCTCAACGACGGCGTGAAGGACATCGTGTTTGTTCAGAACACAGAGACCAGCGAAGTTCAGAAAGTTACCAATGATCCCAATCCGAATAACCTGAGACTGATAGTGATCCATAAAGACGCGGATCCTAAAAAAGCCGACGTCGTTCTTTCAAATGGCGCAGAACAAGGATCTGTGAAGTTTCGTCTCGAGGCGCCGATCGCCGGCCCGCAGGTTTCGGGCGGTCAACAGCCGCCGGGAAACGGCACGGGCCCCCAAAATAAAGTTCCGGGCGCCGCGCCAGTTGTGCCGCCCGGTCCCCCAATCTCGCGCCAAATGCAATTCCAACAGAATGCGCAGCAGCAAGCACAGGCAGCCCGGATGGGAGCCGCCCAGACGCAACAGGGAGTCGTCCCGGCGCAGCCTGACAACGGAATGATGGCGCCACGGGCCTCCGAAGTACGGCGGAAGCGAATTACCCCGCCACCCCCAAATGAGCAACCAGTGGGAGCGCCAGCGCCTTACCAGGCTCCAAACCAGTCCGCGCCACAGTAATCTCATGCATCATCGCCTTTTTTGTTTCTTGTTGCTCGGTCTGATGAACAATCTATCAGCGGCGAGTGGCCAGCAGACCGTGGGGCAATCGGCGCCGAAACCGTCGACCGAACAAGAACCTCTGAGTTCTTTTCAAGCCATCAACGCGAGTATTGATACGATTTTAATGCAATACGAGCAACTGACCGGAAAAGTATTGATCAAGGATAGTAATCTGGCCGCTAATGCCTTGCCGATCACGATTTCGGTTCCGCAACCAGTGCCGAAGGGCGAGCTT
>DASZGG010000294.1:0-9516 GCA_035939025.1 Chthoniobacterales bacterium
ATCAGGAAGCACGCTCACCATCCGATGGCTCTACGATCCCGAAAGAACTTCCCGCTCAACGTCTGCGGTGCGGCAGTTGCCAGCCATACCGCAGTATCAGCACCTTCTTCGACCGACCGGGCGGCATTAGCGCCGCCCATATCGGTGCGCACCCACCCCGGACACATCGCATAAACCGCGATTCCTTCAGAACGAAGCGCTTGATCGAGCATGATCGTCACGCCGTTCAATGCCAGCTTCGACAGACAGTAGCTTGGAACCTTGTAGGAAAGACCGCCGATTTCGCCATACCCGCTTGAGATATTGATTATCCGTGGTGCACTCGACTTCTTAAGGAAAGGCAGGAAAGCCTGAGTAACTTTCGCCGGACCAAAAGTATTCGTCTGAAAAGTTTCGACCAGTTGCTCGCGCGAGATGGTCAAAATGTCGAAATTTTCATCCGGATAAATACCAGCGTTATTGATGAGGACGTCGAGCAAATCGCTGAGTTCGCCATATCTCTTCGCCCCTTTCTGGATGCTGGCATCGTCGGAGACATCCATATGAAGAAAATGTACGTCGCCATCAAGGCTGCTTGCCGCTTCTTGACCGGCTGCGGCATTCCGCGCCGTGAGGAATACTCGATGCCCTTCCGCGAGAAGCTGGCGAACGATCTCGAAGCCAATACCTTTATTCGCGCCCGTTACTAAAGCTGTCTTTTGCTCGCTCATTGTTTTTCAGAATACGCCCGCTTTTCTGATGCGTAAGCGAAAGCTCCAGCTTTTACTCCGTGTGGCCTAGCAAAAGCTGGAGCCTTCGCTTACGTCACCGCGTGCGTGTCTTCGATCATCAAGAGTCGATTGTATTTGGCTAAACGATCGGATTGCGTGATTGATCCGACTTTGATGAAGTCACCCGACCAACCGACGGCCAGGTCTGCCAGCCAATGGTCTTCCGTTTCGCCGCTCCGTGCGCTCACCGCTACTTTCCAGCCGGCTTCCCTGGCCAGAAGATAAGCGTTCTTCGCTTCCGTAACTGTCCCGATTTGATTGACTTTCAGCAACAACGCATTTGCGGCGCTGAGCTGTATCGCTCGCCGGATCCGATCAGGATTGGTGCAGGTGAGATCGTCTGCGAGCGTGAGAGTCTCATCTCCCAAACGCTTCCGCAGAAGTGGCCAATGATCCCAGTCATCTTCGCTGAGCCCATCTTCAATACTAACGAGAGGTAACTGCTCCTTCCACAACACCAGAAGATCGATTAGCTCTTCGGGACTCAGATTCCGGTCATCGAGCCGATAGCTTCCATCTTTCTGAACAAAATGACTGGCTGCGACATCGACCGCCAAACACACGTTGCTTCCTAATTTGTATCCTGCAGCTTGAATAGATTCTGCGGCTGTCTCCAACATTTCAATGCTGGTTTGAAACGGCGGAGCCAATCCTCCTTCGTCTGCCGTAAGAGCCCTGGCGTTGTATCGCTTCGCGATGATTTCCGCCGCCGCCTGGTAGATGTCGTAAATGACGGCAAGACTCTCAGCAACGGATGATCCCGGCGAGGGAACGACCAGGACGTCCTGGATTGCGACCTGGCCGAACGCGTGTTTTCCGCCACTGAAAAGATTTACCGACAGTCGGGGCAGGGTGGGAACTCCTTCGGGTAACAGTGTGGCGAAATAGTTGTAAAGTTCAACGCCTTGATGGGTTGCCGTTGCCCGAGCGAAAGCCAAAGAGGTTGCAAGTATAGCGTTCGCACCAAGCCGCGATTTATCGGGCGTCCCGTCAAGTGCCTGCAGGGTCAGGTCCAGATCTTCCTGATTCAAGAACTCGCGGTCGACAACGGCTCCGGCGATCGGGCCGCGAACGTTCGCGACCGCTTTGAGGCATCCTAATCCTCGATAAGCCGGCAAACCGTCTCTAAGTTCTTTAGCTTCCGCTTTGCCTGTCGATGCCCCGGAAGGGATCGAGACCGTAGCAATGGTGCCGTCAGCGAGTGTCATCGTTGCCGCGAGGGTAGGACGTCCGCGGCTATCGAGTATCTCAACGGCATGAAGGTTGGTTACTCTGATCATTTGCTATAAAACCGTTTCGCGTTTCGCGGTGCCCATCCTTTCTGCAAAGCCGGCGATGACCCGATTGACGGTGTTGAAATCCTCGTTGATCATTTCAATGGCAGCCTGCCGCTGGATGAGGCGTTCCTCATCGCTCAGGTACTCGAGAGGAGACCGACCGCAGACCCGCGCCAGAATACAGGCCAGCGCGTGTTTCGCCGCGCGAAGGTCAAGGTTAGCAACCCAGGGAATCCCGCTCACTTCGTCGAGATATCTATCCCAGTACCATTGTGCCCCTTCTATCAGCGCGCGGCGCTGTTCATGGACGTGAAGCGCTTTGCTCAAGAAATGGGTGAGACTGAAGCCGATGTCGAACGCTGGGTCACCGAAATGAAGCACTTCGTGATCAAGCAGAATCAGTCGCTCGCCATGTACAAGAACATTTTTAGGACTAAAATCGCCGTGAACCAGCGTGTCGGAGCGACTCAGCGTCCATGCGACAAGCTCTTTCAGAAAGGCTCCGGCTTGAGGGACAGCTTCTGCGGTGTACTGGTAGTACGGTTCCATTCGCAGGGTTGTAAAGAACCGTTTTTCGGCGAAGATAGGCTCAAGTTCGTGCCGGAGCCTGAAGCTTTCACGGTGGATGGATCCAAGCAATTCCGCAAAACGGCTGAAAAGCTCTCTTTGAACCTTGGCGGACAGTAACTGCTGTTTCCAGTTTTGATGCGGTTCGGGTACCGCCTCCATAGCCAGAAGATTTTGGGTGGTATCTTGAAAGACCAAAGGAGTGATGCTGCCCTTTGGCGCGACCCGCGGCAGATATCGCAGACCGTTTGCCTCGATCTCGATTCGAGCGGGATCGCTGAACCAGTCCGATGGTACTCTAAGCTTTGGCAGCGCCTGTTTGATAACCCACGCTTGACCACGAGGACGTTGCAGCCAGACGGTTTTGTTGGAGACGCCTCCGCTTAGTTTTTTCAGGATCGGTTCTTCCAGAGAACCAATTCTGCCGGTGTCGCGTAGATAGATCACCAACTGGTTTGAATCCTCGATGTCAATCGTTGGTTCCATTGCTGGGGAAGGAGTTCAGGAGTTGCAGGAGTTCAGGAGTTCAGGAGTTGGAGTGGTTCACCGATTGGACTCTATTGCGCTCGCGTAAGCAACAAGCAGCTTGGAGACCTCTTCCAGAAGGGCCTCCATATCCGTTGTGGCAGCGTATCCCAAATCCTGAATCAGAATCAGATAGTATCGACACTCCTCGAGGGAGCTCTGTGCGAAGTTCAGAAACCGCGTTTTGTCACTCGGCCCGCGCTTCTTAAATCCTTCTGCGATGTTCGCAGGAATGGAAATCGCCGCGCGCCGCATTTGGCTCGTAAGGCAATAGATCTCACTTCTGGGAAAGATTGCCGTCAGCGAATAGGTCGCCAGTACGAAACGATGGGCCTTTTGCCATACGACCAGGTCCTTGAATGTCTTTGCTGCTTTTGCCATGCCGTGGAAATTGAACTATTATCATAACAAGTCAATAAAACGTTGTTAACTTTTCTTGATAAAATTCGATCTTGCCCAATACTGCAACTCCTGAACTCCTGCGTCTGCATACGGCGTGTGGGATTTCCGGGTTAGTGTACCGTCTCGCATATAATGGTGACGTCGTTGCGTTCAAAATTGGCCGTCTGCGCGATCCGGCGTGGCACATTTCGACGCGTTTTCGCAACGTGTGGCACGGTAGGGATGCGCTCCCGCGCGAGCCGCGGCAGCACGTCCGATGATCGAGTCGGGTGCAGCGCCTCCGATCGTCGATGCGCTCCGGCGCGTCCGGCGTTGCACGTCTCGACGGGTCTTTTGCCGTTTCTGCCATGCGCGCTCGCGAGTGCCGATGGTATTCGGCCCTTTCCATTATTGCGCCTTCTGTGAACGTGCTCCGCCGAAGCGCCGGAAACCATCGACGATCAGAGGCGCGGCACCGGATGTCGTTATCGGACAATCTACGGCGGCTCGCGCGGGAGCGCATCCCTACCGCGCCGGCGAAGTGGCTCGGTCCTATCACTCCGGCAGTGTATACCAACGATTCAACTCTAACAGAAACAAAGGCCTTCGTGTCGGTTCTTTTTTAGTTAGAACGCTTCTTGGACAGGAGTGATATGTGAGACGGTACACTAGAATCCTTTCTCGCTGAGTTGGCTCAGGCATTTTTCGATCGCGTCCAGTGCTTTGTCAGCGTCGACTCCTTCGGCGGTCACAGAAATCTCTGCTCCCTTACGGATGTCTGCGGTCATGATATCCATGATGCTGACCGCGGAACACCTTTTACCATTTGCCACAATAGTTATTTCACTCTTGAAACGCATCGCACATCGTACGAGGTCGCTCACCGGCCGCGCATGTAAGCCGCTCTCGTTCGAGATAAAGATTTTGCGAGTCTCTGCTTTCCTGGCAGGCTTCTGCATGGCTCGAGTGGTTTAGTATTTAATGGACATCCCGTTCCTTGATTCGTTTAAACACCTTAGCCCTGCATCGCTGACAAATCCTTGCAGATTTGTCAGCGATGCAGGCTGTGGCAGCGGAACTCTCCGACTACGCTGGAAAATTCCGCTGCTTTTTGTAGAGCCAGATTTAAAAAACAGTTTGTTTTAATTTATGATCTTCAAACAGGCTCTTACAGACGCGCAGCGTCTGTTTAAGAGCTTTCTAGCCCGCAATGGATTCGTCGCTTCGCTTTTTGCGTCATTTTTGCGGGCTAGACAGTTTTTCCGTTTCGTGCGGGTCGCCGGCTCGGAATAAAAGAACCGCTCGGCATATCTGATCTGCCGCGCTGGTCTAACTCGAGTAACACCAGGCTCGCGGCTCCCCGGGCCCAGACTTCGTCGCCCCAGTGATGAATCACGATCTCAAGGTCTCGCTTCAGCGGCGGGATCACCATACGCTCGGCCACCTCGCGCAAACTATCCTCGAAAAGATGGGCGCAGCGTACGGCTCCTTGGCAAATCACAACTCGCTGCGGATTTAAGAGGTTCACCAAATTCGCGATCCCCAATCCCAAATAACGCCCCATCTGTTCGAATATTCGCATCATAGATTTGTCGCCTGCTTCTGCTTTCGAGATAATCGCTTGGATCAACCGGGATCGCTCGTGGTAATCGAGTTCCCCGTGCGGAACGCGAAAACCGGCTTTCGCGGCCTGATGGATAATGGCGAACGCTGCAGTATGCGTTTCCATGCAGCCACGTTCGCCGCATTGGCACGGCGGACCACCAAAAACGAGTTTGGTGTGACCGAACTCGGCGGCTAATCCTTGAGCGCCCCGGTAGAGTTTGCCATTGAATATAAGGCCGCTGCCGGTGCCGTGCTCGATCGTTACGACCACAGCGTTTTCCAAGCCCTTTGCCATCCCGAACCAATGTTCCGCCAGAGTGACAAGATTGGCGTCGTTTTCGACGAAAACCGGAATATCAAATTTTGTCTGGAGAAGCTCGCGGAAGTTGACATTCGAACTCTCAAAGATCGGGCTCCAGTATGCCAAACCTCGGTGAGAATCGATAAATCCCGGCAGCCCGACGCCAATCCCGCTTGCATCCTCGAAGTTTTTGTTGGTCTTCTTCAAGCACGCGCGGACGCCGCGAACGATAAATGCAACCAACTGCGCAGGGGTCAACTTCCGCGGTTCGACCGGGATATTGTCGGACGCGCAAACGTTCCCCGCAAAATCGGTGACCGAAAATACGATTTGATGAGTGGCAATTTTGACGCCGACAACATGAGTGTAGTCCGGGTTCAAACGAAGCATGACCAAGGGCCGACCCCGCCCTCTGGTTCCAAGGCCGTAGGCATCATCCTCGATCAGGGCGCCTTCTTCAATTAGATGGCCAACAATACTCGAGATCGTTGCCTGGCTCAGGCCGGTCCGGTCCGATAGTTCAGAGCGCGAGATCTGATTGTCGCGTAAGCGGATCGTGTGAAGAACATCAAAGCGATTGATGTTTCGGATGATGGCTGGGCCTCGAGCAGACATTAGCAATGATGAGAATAACTCTCCCTGTTATCTCAAATTTCCAGGATTCGACAAGCTCGCACTAGGGGAAACGTCTCGGCGTATCGGCGTATCGGCGTGGCGGCGTATCGGGGTGTCGGCGGGTCGGCGTCTGAGGAAGTAGGCTGCTTTCGACACGCCTATGGTGACCAGGAGGTCTCGACGAAGCTGATGACGCTTTGCGAACGCCGATACGCCGACCCGCCGACACGCCGACACGTTTCCGGGGCAGATGCGCAAAAAAACGCGAAACGAGCCCCAGATTAGAGCTTGACGGGTGAGAGAGCTCCCCGGAGGATAAAAGAGTTTAATTCCTCGTAGTTTTTCCGTTTTAACCGGCTGGATTACCCAATCCCCCCCGAAAATATGAAACTTAGACATATTCTATCCTTCACCTTGTTAGGACTACTCTCTTTGTCGGCGTCCGCCGAAACGACTGTCAAGATCCTCCACTTGCAAAAAAACCCCAAGATACTGGCAATCTGGCAGGGCGCCGCTCAAGAGTACGAAAAGTCTCATCCCGGCGTAAAAATCAAATTTGATTACCTCGAGAACGAAGCATTTAAAGCAAAGTTGCCGACGTTGCTACAATCAAAGGATCGGCCGAGCTTATTTCACAGCTGGGGCGGAGGCGTGATGTACGAGCAGATAAACTCAGGCGTCTTGCAGGATATCACGAGTGCGATCTCAGAAGGCGGATTCAAAGACACGTTTTACCCTGCCGGTATTCAAAATTTCACCTATCAGGGGAAAACGTATGGTCTGCCGAACGACGTCGGCCCGATAGTTTTCTGGTACAATAAAGAGTTGTGCGAAAAAGCGGGCGTTGACCCGACAAAGATCAAGACCTGGGACGATTTCATCGATGCAGTAAAAAAGTGTCAGGCTGCTGGGATCACCCCGATAGCAGCGGGCGGAAAAGACAAATGGCCTCTCCATTTTTATCCGGCGTTGCTGATGATGCGGATCATGGGCAAGGAGGGGATGCAAGCGGCTTACGATGACAAGAACGGTGGATTCGCAGGTCCTGACGTCGTTAAGGCGTTTCAGCTTTATAAAGATCTCGCGGCGCTGAACCCGTTCCAAAAAGGCTTTCTAGCAAATACCTATCCGGAGTCAGCGGGGACATTTCACGATGGAAAGACGGCCTTTCACCTGATGGGAACGTGGGATCCCCTGGAGGGCCGGGCAGATGCGGCCGATCAGAAGGGGCTGCCGGACGAAAAACTAGGGTGGTTTTTCTTTCCTGAAGTCACAGGTGGGAAAGGTCATGCAAACGACATCTTTGCGAGTCTGGACGGTTGGCTGGTAGCAAAAGAAGCGCCCAAGGAAGCCGTCGATTTCATGAAGGTCTGGCTGGGAAAAGAGGTGCAGAACAAGCTCGCTGAGCAAGGATTGTTTATACCGATGGTGAAAGGGACAGCCGACGTGATCAAAGACCCGTTCCAAAAGGCGATCGCGCACGAGGTCGAGAATTCGCAATGGATCGCGATAGCGATCGATCAACTGCTGGGACCCGACACCGGTCGTGTGTTTAACGATGCCAGCGCAGATATCGCCGCTGGAAAAATGACACCCGAACAGGCAGCTAATGCGGTCGAAAAGTCGTGGCAGCAAAATAAGCAGTAAGGATTTCGGACTGAGACAAAGCGAGTGTCCGGCTCCAATATTTGGCACAGCTCCGCGGTGTGAACGACGATCCGGTTGCTGTTCGGGCCGAAGGGCGAATTTGCGGACAGGCGTCTTCATGTATGAGCACTCCAATTCGTGTTGGCATTATCGGAGCCGGATACATTAGCGGCGCTTATTTGAAAGCGGCGAAAAACTTCCCGGAATTGGCCATCCTCAACTGCGCCGACGCGCAGCAAACAAATGCCGACAAAAGGGGGGAAGAGTTTGGACTGAAGGTCCAGAGTGTGGATGAACTGTTGCAGGATAAGACGATCGATCTCGTTCTGAACCTGACAACTCCTCAGAGCCACGTTCCGATCAGCCTTCAGGCGCTGGAGGCGGGGAAACACGTTTACTCTGAAAAGCCACTGGGTCTGAGTATAGAGGAGACAGCCCCGTTGTTGGAGGCCGCTCATCGCAATAACGTCAGGCTGGGTTGCGCCCCTGATACATTTCTCGGGGGCGGCCAGCAGACGGTTCGTAAGCTGATCGACGACGGCGCGATCGGCAAACCGCTTGGCGGCACCGCATTCGTTCTAACTCCCGGTCCGGAAAGCTGGCACCCTAATCCGCAATTCTACTACCAGACAGGCGGCGGACCGGTCTTCGACATGGGACCCTATTACATCACAGCGTTGATAAACCTGCTCGGACCGGTCACTCGGGTGACTTCGATCGCCAGACGAGGTTTTGTCGAGCGAATTTTCGGAGCCGGCCCTAAGAAAGGCGAAAAGTTCGCGGTCGAAATTCCAACGCATTTTAATGCTCTTCTGGAATTCGAGCAGGGGGCGATCATTAGCTTTCATGCAAGTTTCGATGTGCAGGGGCACAGTCACCTGCCGATCGAGATCTATGGGACCGATGGGAGCTTGCAGATTCCGGACCCGAATTACTTTGGCGGTCGTGTGCGATTGCTTCAGCGGGGTGGATCGTGGGCTGACATGCCGCTGACGCACGGTTACAACGATCGCAATTATCGAATTCTTGGCGTTGCTGAGATGGCGGCGGCGATCCGGAAAAATCGGTTGCACAGAGCTTCCGATCAAATCGCGTTCCATACGGTGGAAATAATGGAAGCAATTGTCACAGGGGGGAGTTCCGGGAAACCGGTTTCCATCAACTCGCATTGTGAACGGCCGCGCGCTCTGGAACCGCTCCCGAGATTGGGGACTCTGGATTAGGGTGGCGAATGGCTACAAGAAATGCCTTGATCGTGTGGGGAGGATGGGAAGGGCATCAGCCGGGAGAGTGCGCCCTCATCGTCGAAAAACTACTGCTTGAAGAAGGATTTCTTGTGGTAAAAGCGGGCGAGACCAGCGCTTTCGCGGATCCCGATCTCGTGCGTTTCAATCTGATCGTTCCGATAGTTACGATGGGGAAAATTATGGACGGGGAATCGAAAAATCTATGCGCCGCAGTGGAGTCCGGCGCGGGACTTGCCGGATTTCACGGCGGGATGGGGGACAGCTTTCGAGCGAATACAGACTACCAATTTATGACGGGTGGACAGTGGGTTGCCCATCCGGGAAATATCATCTCCTACCGGGTTAACATCGTTGACAAAACCGATCCTATCACGGAGGGGATCGAGGATTTTAACTACGAGTCGGAGCAGTATTACATGCACGTGGACCCGAGCAATCACGTCTTGGCAACGACGACATTTTCCGGAGAGCATTGTTCCTGGATTAAAGGTGCCGTGATGCCGGTCGCCTGGAAGCGCAGGCACGGCCGTGGAAAGGTGTTTTACAGTTCTCTCGGCCACGTGGCAGCGGAGTTTGTGGTA
>DASZGG010000295.1:0-5149 GCA_035939025.1 Chthoniobacterales bacterium
TCTGCTTTACCTTGCGAAAACTTGCCGCAGTGCTGTTTAACCTTGCCCTTCAGCTCGTTCCAGGAGCCTTTCATTTGTAGCTTGTTCATAGGGATATAGACAGTTCAGAAGCTGCTATTGTTTGATTCTCCTAGCCAGCAATGAGCTCGTCGCTTCGGCATTTGGGTGATTTTTGCGGGTTAGTGTCCTGTCCCCGAAATAGCAGGTATATTGCCTGCTATTTCGGGGACAGGACACTAGAGCTGGCCGCGGCTAAATGGCGCCGCCCGCCGGGGCAGCCGGATCGAGCTCGTTGCGGCACGAATTTCGTTGCGGAGCTCGGTGAGCATTGATCGAGTGACTTCGAGCTGTTCGGCCTTGCGCTGTTTCCACCGCTGCGCGGTAGTCTGCAGACGGTGGTAGGCGCTCCGCAGAAAAGCGGAGGCGGCATCGGTGAGTCCGGGGCTGGCGAGCTCCGTCTCGAGTTGTCGCTGCACCTCGGCTAGCTCCGTGAGAACAATTTTCTCCGTAGGAACACGGCGGAGATTCCTGACCAGGCCGAGCTTGGAAAGGGTCCAGATTATCCACTTCGTGGGGTCGATCTGCCAGGGCTTTACGCCGTTGCGGTAGTCGTGCTGAAACTCGTGATGATAATTATGGTAGCCCTCGCCGAAGGTAACGATCGCCATAAGCCACGAGTCGCGGGCGCTGCATCTGGATGAATACGGGCGCTTGCCTATATAGTGGCAGAGCGAATTGATGCAAAAGGTGCAGTGCTGCAGAACGACGACGCGTGCCACTCCCGCAATGAGAAATGCGCCGAGGGCCGAGACCCAGCCGCCCCAGAGGAACCCAAGGATAGTCGGAAACACGAAGGCGACAGCTACGGCGATCAAGTGGATGTAGCGATGCTGCCACCTGATGAGGGGATCCTTCTGCAGGTCGGCCACGTTGTCGAAAGGCGGCAACGGCTTGAGCTTGAACATCAGCCAGCCCATGTGGGCGTAAAAGAACCCCTTGGAGATGCAGTACGGGTCTTCATCGTGATCGACATGCTTATGGTGGGTACGGTGCTCGCACGCCCAGAGGAGCACGGAGTTTTCAAAGGCGCCGGCGCCGAAGATCAACGTGAGCAGTCGCACGACGGGGTGCGCCTGGAAAGTGAGGTGCGAAAAGAGTCGATGATAGCCAAGTGTTATAGAAAAGCCGCACGCGCAGAACATTACAAAGAAGAGTGCTATCTGGAACCAATCGATCCCGAAAAGCCAGATATAAACGGGCACCGCTGTGAGCGAGAGAAACAAGGTGCCGATAAGGAACGAGCTGGTGGGCCAACTGACTTTCTCGAATGGGATTCGTGAGAACATGATGTAACTTGAAGGTCGGGGATCGCCTGAAGCGGGACAACTGCGACGAGCGAAGCGCCGGGATTTATTTAGTGTGGAGACCGGCTATTTTCTTTCCGCATAACAGGCAGCGGGAGCATCGCCCAGCTTGATTGATCTCTCCCATACTCTTCTCGATGGGTTCGGATTGCTTTCGAGTATGGCAAAGATCGAGAGCAAAAACACCGAATTCAAGAATTCAAGCAATCAAGAATGCTGCGCGGACCTCGGCGCGGGACGGTGCTTCTTCTTGAGTGCTTGAGTTCTTGAGTTCTCGATCGAGCTAGGCAGCGGTTGCATCAGGATGCGCCTTGAGAAAGCGGGCCAGAGCCTCGTCCAGCGAGGCCCAATCGACCCTTCGCGCGAGAATATGGTAAACGATGTGTAAAAAAATGTTGCGGTGCTGGCAATAATTGTTCAGCGGAATGAGCTTATGTCCGATCTCAATTTTTACCTCATAAGACGATCGCCCGCTCACAACGGCCGAAAAACCGCGCGATAGGGCTAGATCGACCACGGCTTCCCATAACCGGAAGAAAAGCATCCATTCCTTCGGGCGGCTGTAATCGATACCGATAAACATATTTACCAGCCGTTCGCCCAGGTCGAAGCACTGCATGAATGCGATCATTTCGCCCGTGATCTCTTCCCGGAGGATGATAAAAAGCGTGGCCGGCTTTTCAGCAATGGCTTCAAAAAATCTACGGCTGAGCCTCTCAAATTTCGTGGCCGACTTTTCATAGGTCTGCCAGAACAAGCCAAAGATGTCATCAAGCGTCTGTGCGTCCGGACGTTGGACGATTTCCACGCCGAGCGCAACTTGCTCTCTACTGCGTTTCAGTTTCGTTTTCAGCTTACGCCGCCTCGTTCCCTTCAAGGCTGCGAAATACTCCTCTTTGCTGGGTGACGGAAATTCGACGACGGTGTTTGGGAGACTAATAACGCGAAAGAGCCTCCGCTGCCGCGAGAGCCAGTTGAAATCGGCTACCGAGCTCTCAGGAAAGTCCTTCCAAACGATGAGAGGAGCACGAAGCTCATTTGCCTTCGTTTCCAGGGCAATCTGGAGAGAAAGAAGCGCGTCACGTCGATTAACATGGGGAATAAGACCGACTCTGCCTTCATCGAGGATGGGAGAGCCGACAAATAAGGTCCGCTGGCTTAAGACGGAAGGCATGATCTTCCCGGCGAGCCGCAATAGCCGCAAAAACTGCTGTGGCGCAACCTGGTCGACGGGCACGTCCATAAAGAAAGCGGGCGCTATTCCGACGGGTGAACCGAAGTGATTTATCAAAGCATAAAGAAAGGTGAACTGGTCTTCGATGCCGGATTGATCGAGAGCTTCGTACCACCAACGGCCCTCGGCCGGAGGTTGAAAGCATACGTCCCATAGGCCGATTGGGATCTGCGAGGCTGTCTCTAAGAACTCAACCTGAAAGCCGTTCTCTCTCATGTGCGCGCCACCACCAAGCCGACGCCAATGAAAATCAGGCATACGCCAATCCAGCGCATTCTCGTCACTTTTTCGCGAAGAAGACATTGGGACATGAGAGTAATCGAAATCAGGCTGAGGCTGCTGATAGCGTAAGCGGCGCCGACGTCAAGTAACAGCAACGCGTTGGTATAGATCAATGATTCAACGACCAGAATCACGACGCCGAACGAAATCCAAAGATACCAACGCACGGCGCCCAGAACAGATTTTTTCAAAAAAACCTGGCCGACGCCTTCAAGCAGCGTGCAGATTACCACGAGAACCACACCGATGCTGGTCTGGCTCATCAAACGTCGCTTTCCTGAGCTTGGGTGAGATGCTCTGTCTGACTGATGAACCAAACGCCGACAAGCACGAATATGATGCCCGCTATCTGAAATACATCTGCCGCTTCCTTTAGATAAAGAACGGATAGGAAAAAAACTGAGACGTAGCTTAGCGACGTGACGGGTTGCGCATAACTCAAGTCTGCGTCGCCGAGGATCATCAACCAATTGAAAAACTGGCATCCCATTAAAAATATGACAAATACGAAACGAGGATTCTGCAGGATTGCCTGAACATTAAGCCAAGGTGATCCGTCGTGAGGCAAAGTCAGAACCGCAGATTTCCAAACCAGTTGTAAAGCTGTATCGATAAGGATCGCGATGAGCAGCCCCACCGCCAGCCTTGCGGGAAACTTCCTTTTTATGCTCACAGCGTTATTGCCAGTCACTGTTTGGCTTTTGAACAACATTGCAGGCGAAAACTTAACTCGTTGACGTCCTTTTTCCATTCTGTGCCTTTATACACTATTCGTTCTAGCCCGCAAATGGGGGAAACGTATCGGCGGGTCGGCGGGTCGGCGTTTGCAAAGCATCATCAACTCCGTCGAGACCTCCTGGCTATTATTATAGCCGTCTCGGAACACAGTCTTGCTTCCCCAGATGCCGACCCGCTTCCCCAGCCGGCGGCTCATTTTGAACGCAACGACACCACCATTATATGTGAGACGGTACACTAGATAGCTCTTAAACAGACGAGCAATGAATCCTATTTCGTGGATACGCACAAACGTCGGTCGGCTGATGAGCCTCAAAGACCAGCCGCATGCGATCGCTGTGGGCATGGCGATCGGGATGTTTTTCGGTCTAATCCCGCTGTGGGGTATAAAGACGCTACTGGCGATCGGCGTGACGCGGCTGCTGCGAGGTAACATCGTGGCAGCGGCGATCGCCGTGACGTTGCACGACATAGTCCTGCCCGTGGTGCCCTTGCTGCTTCGCTGGGAATACGATGTAGGCTACTGGCTTTTAAGCCATCCCCATGCACTGCCACCAAGGCTGCACTTGTCTCATCAAAATCCGGCGATCTGGTTCCACTGGTCGACGTTCTTCACGATAGGCCGGCCGCTACTGCTAGGTTCGTTCGTGGTCGCGGCGCCCGTTTCCATCGTGACCTATTATCTCACGCTCGCGTTGGTCAAACGATGGCGACGAAACCGAACTTCGTCATCTGGCGGCTGAGCGTTGTAAGCGAAGGCTCCAGCCTTTGCCTTTTCCCGCCGTAAGCGAAGGCTCCAGCCTTTGCGTACCTGGTGTGCGCCACCGAGGCAAAGGCTGGAGCCTTCGCTTACACCGGCGACGGATTTCGCTCCGCGAAACCCTGCTGGTGCCAATAGGGATAGATAGGCGTTGAAGCCCGAACCGCCTAGTTGTCTGAATTCCATGATGAACGCTCCGTTGAATTGTCTGGATGTAAATGAAAATACAAAATACTCCAGTCCGCGAGGTGACCCGGGCAACCTTGTCCTGAAAAATTTTCAGGGGCGAAATTTGGTCGATTCGCATTTTGCAAGACGATATCGCTTAACCCGCCTGATTAGCGGTCGATAAGCAGCATAGGAGGTCGGCATTGACTTGCTGACATTATTGTAATTATTGAAAACCTGAGGCCTCACGAGAGCACAATTCAAGGAAAGATGCCCAGGCCGGTAACTTTATTGTGATCTGAGGGCGCCGAGTAATCAACGAAGGATGCGGATAGCTGATTCCAATATTAGCGCTCGCCAAGACGGTGAGCGGAAGGCTGTGTTGCTGAAAGCATTGCAGGCAATTGACTCCCTACAGTCAAGGCTCGATGCCGTTGAACGCGATCGCACCGAGCCGATTGCCATCGTCGGTCTTTCCTGCCGTTTCCCTGGTTCGAACGATCCGGATGCGTTTTGGCGTCTTTTGAGCGGGGGTGTAGATGCCGTGAAGGAAGTGCCAAATGATCGCTGGGACAAGGATGCATATTATGACCCGGATCCATC
>DASZGG010000296.1:0-4548 GCA_035939025.1 Chthoniobacterales bacterium
GCCGATGGCGGCAAGCAGAAAATGTTTTGGGCAGTGAGCGTCATTTAGGAGTTCGACGATGGGCGACCAAGCAGCGTCCAGTCCCCAGTTGCCCGCCGCGATGACTGCCTGGTATTTGATTTCGAGATCGCTGCTTTTCAAAGCCGCCAGTATTTGATCGTCAAAACCGCGAACCCATCGCATCGCAAACACGGCGGTCAGCATCCACTCTTTGTCTCCGCTGGAATAAGCCTGCTCGATCGCACCCTGATGCCATATCTGGGGTGCGCGCACTGATGCTTCCAAACTTCGCCGTCGCACTTCCTTGGGAGTGTTTTTACCGAGGTAAAGCTTCTCGAGCGATTCCTGGATGGTGCGAAACGTATCCTCAGTAACGGGTACGTCATCCGGATCCTCGAATCCATCGGTGTCCGCTTGTTCCAGGACTGGCCCAAGGGAAATTGCCGCCCGTGCGCGTAGTTGCTCTGGCTCGTCGGCACTACTTGCGATCGTCACTAACGTATCGGCCAATTCGTCGTTGATGACCGTAAAATCGCCCGCCAGTTCGGCGGCGACCAGGCGGTCGGACTCGTTGGATCGCGGATCAGTCAGAATCCTCCAAAATGTTCTCCCTGCGTCTCCTGGCCAGTCCCATGGGGGTGTATCGAGCAGAGTTTTAAGGTCCATATGCGCTCCCTCACGATTGCGTTCAATTCCGCAATTTCCGCTCCCAAGCCCAACCAACTCTTTGGCAATTATCCTATGCCCAGGCACATCCTCGCCCTCTGTCCCGGCGTTACCGGGAGACAGATCCATTCGACTGCGGAAGAAGTTCTCCGTCGACATACCTTTGTTCTTAGGATGCTTTCCGGGAGTTAGGCAGAGTCGGGCCAAGGTGGATCGGCGGCTGTATTCGCGATCGCTGTGGGACCCAGTTCCTTTGCGTCGGTGCTCATCAAGCCCAGACTCGCAGGAGAAGAAGAATTCGAGGGATTCGTCACTTGGGAGCCGAGACTCAGGCTTGAAATCGTACTCAGATCGCCGCCGACGAAAGGGCGGGAGGGGGCATCGGCTGGATTGGGACCCATTATCGGTTGCTGGGGATATGACGCTGGGGCCGTTGGCCGGACAACTATGGGGGTGATGAGCAGCTTCAGGGCGTCCGGGTCGATTACAGATTTTTGCGGAGCCTTGGCCTTGTAACGCACGATGAAACGCTGGCCATCCTTGATCTGGCGTAAAAAGGTCGTTGCAGGAGCGTCCGAACTGAACAACCTTTCGAAAAATCCGGCGTAATATTCCCCGCTGACAACATAGGAGTATCCCAGCCGGCAGACGACTTCTTGGCCTTTCGGATCGCGAACCATTTGTCGCGATTCGATGCGGGCTTCGGTGGTCGGCCATCGGCTCGATAGTCGTAGTTTCGCGCGCAACCCCACCCAATCTGCGAGAGTTATCAATCCTGCAGCAAACAGTGACAATAGGAAACGCAGGACCCTCCCGATAAGCCAAGCGATCGGATTCATAGATCACCTCCCTTGATTAGTTCGCCGGGAATCTCGCGACCACGGAACTCACTGCGGCTTCAGTTGTACGAGGCGGTTAGCAGCGTCTGTGCTGCCTGCTTTCACGGCAAGATTGTACCAATTCATGGCAGCGGCGATATCCTTCGGAAGTCCGATGCCGCCCTCATAAAGGCGTCCGAGATTGAATTCGGCGTCCGCGTTGCCCTTCTGTGCAGCCTCCTTGTACCAGGTTATCGCCTTATCATAGTTTTGCGGGACACCGAGGGCTCGTTCGAACATTGTTCCCAACATGTTGGCAGAGAAACTATCACCATGCTTAGCGGCGAATTCAAAGTACCACGCGGCCTTTTGCCGATCGAGTGATCGTTGGTTTCCGTGGTACCAAGCAAGCCCCTCATTCCTTGCAAATATCACCGAATCCACTTTCGCCGTACTAGAAGGCGATTGAGTTGCACGCGCGAAATGAGCAGCGTTGATTTTGCTGGCACGATGACTTAACAACACAAGAACAGTGATTACAAGGGCGCCCAACAAAGCTGCAACTGAAACACCGAACGCTCGAGTGCTCAGACGGATCGGGTCGCCGTAACGAACCGAATTGCCAATGCTGCAGGCTATGCGAGGCAAAATCGAACGCACGAGTTTCACCGCGGATATAACTTCAAGCTTTGTTCCTTGGTATGCTTCTGTAAACTTAAGACCGGAAACCCACTTCTCGTCCACAAGTTCGTCCGCGGTGATCCTCGCGGCATGGTGCGCACAAATATTACATTCGTAAAAATCTAGGTGGTATCGCAGAGGCGTTGAGATGAATCTCGTGCTGAAAAAGGATGATGGTTCAAAACCGTGAACGTTGAGTAGTTTTGCCGCTTCTTGCCACAGACCTTCCTGCAGGGCAGCCGTGCAGTCCCGATAACCCATTAACACTTCCGTTTGCGTCTTGACAAAACGAGTCCACCGGCTGGTGTGCGACATCGGGAGGAAACAACTGTGGCACCGCGGATGCCGTGACATCAGCTCTGCGATCTTGATTATGAGAACGCCCACAAGCATCGGCAGAGAGATACGCCATAAACTTAGAGCAACGACGAACACGACGAACAACATGACCACTACGAACGGAAGCATGAATGACAAAGCCACAACCCAGCTAATTAACTGATTAAATAAGGTGCCCACCCCGCGAAGCAGCCGCTTGAATTCGAATTCGTCAGATCGAATCGCGACCTGACCAGAAGCTTGGCAACGAAATCCCAATTCGAGCTGCCGGAGGTAATCCGGCTGGTGCGCAAGCCCTTGTTGGTCAGGAGTTTTAGAGTTCAGATCGGTCGGTTCGGGCTTCGCGAGCGGATCGTTATCGACGCAAACAGCCTCAATGCTCTCAATCGTTGGATATGAACTGATCTGCAAGGCCATCTGGAGGCTGCGCAGATCCATAATCAAGGCACGTGCTGCGGAATATCGCGCATTCTTGTTTTTCGCAAGAGCCTTGTTGAGTACGCGGTTTAGGTCGCCGCTTAGAGGCATCGACGGGTCTAACTGCGGAACCGGTGCCGAGCCAATCTGGTAAAGCAAATTAGGACCCGAAAACGGAAGCTTTCCGGTCAGCAGCTCATACATCGTAATGCCAACTGACCACAGATCAGATTGAGTGTCTTGTTGAGCGCCCTTCAGTTGTTCCGGAGCCAAATACGGGATTGTTCCCGCAATTGGCCTGTTGCCCGCGACATCACTCTGTATTGCAATGCCGAAATCAACAACTTTGACTACGTGTTCCCTCGTAACGAAGATATTGCCGGGCTTAATGTCTCGATGCACGATCCCATGAGAGTGAGCGTGATCGAGGGCTTCGCAGAGCTGAACAAGAATTTCCAGTTTTTGACCGGTTTGGAGGTTGTTGCCCCTCTGAATAATCTTGTTCAGTGGTGCACCGTGCAAGTATTCCATTACGAGATACAGCCAACCCTTGTATTGTCCGATGTCATAAATCTCCAGGATATTTGGGTGATGCAGCGTTCCGGCTGAACGCGCTTCACGGACTAACCCCATCCGTCCTTGCTGGTTTGAAGCGGCGGAACCCTGGATTAACTTGATCGCCACCGTCTTGTCATTAATAGGGTCCTTGGCTTTGTAGACGATACCCATCGCACCGCGACCGACCTCGCCAAGGACAATGTAAGGGCCGATGTTCCTGGCGCGGCCCCGTGCCAAGATTTTCGCAGCTCCTTGCGTCTGAGATCTCGGTTTAGCCAGTACCGGAGTCGAAAGAAACCCTCCGGCTTGGTCGTGCTCCGCAAGAAGTCTCTCTACTTCTGCACGTTCGCTCGTGTCCTCACACCGTTGCTTCAAAAATGAGGAGCGTAGTGCAGAGTCTTGCTCCAAGGCAGCTTCAAATAGCTTTTTGATGGCTTCCCACTTGTCGCGTGACATCATGACTTACCTCAACTTTCTACGGAGCCATGTTATTGCGACATTCCGATCGTCCTTAAGCGCTTCGGTGAGTCCCCGTTAGCCCATTTTGGCCGCCATTCTAAACTAGTTTTCCTGAGCCGCAGGCTTTTTTGTTCAAGCTGTTTTTGTTCAAGCTCGACCGCCAAATCACGTCTTCGACTCCGTCAACCAGGTTCAGCCCCATCTCGCTGACAAGCTCGACGAACCGTCGGGGCTTAGGAGGCCACAATCAGCGGCCTCATAGGCCAAGCGGCGGACCGACTGAACGAGCCATTGTCCGCTTTACCGACGATCCGCCCGACTTCCAGTGTGCACAGCCTGCGGATAGCGAGTTGACGCGCCCGCGTCACCCGATGCTATGGCGATAAAGTCTGCTCATCATGGCGGTGAGATCGGCGAGACAACGGTGTCAATACGATTGTCACGGCATAAAGCCGCCCATTGCGGCCAGGCACCGCCATTACATGCATGAGCTTTTCGATATAGCGATTGACTTCTGCAATCTGGGCCTGCGAAAGCCAGCCGGTTTTGCGCAATGCCCACAGTTCTCGGTTCGGACCTGACACGGATGCGTCCGCAGTCTTAAAGCTGT
>DASZGG010000297.1:0-18657 GCA_035939025.1 Chthoniobacterales bacterium
AAGGATTCGCTGGTGACCTCTCCACCGTCGAGGGGTTCGACTTACTGAAGAATGAGTATCCCGATGTGGACATCCTGGTGAACAATCTGGGGATTTTCAATCCCCAGCCTTTTGGGGAGATAAGCGACGAGGAATGGCGAAGATTTTTTGAGGTAAACGTCCTGAGCGGAGTGCGCCTTTCGCGGTACTACTTGCCGCGGATGAAAGACAAGGGTTGGGGCCGAATCGTGTTTATCTCCAGTGAATCCGCGATTCAAATTCCGGTAGAAATGATTCACTATGGGTGCACGAAAACGGCGCAGCTGGCAATTTCACGTGGTCTTGCTGAGAGTACGGTCGGCACTGGAGTAACCGTGAATGCGGTCCTTCCAGGGCCGACCGCATCCGAGGGCGTTAGCGACTTTGTCGCTAAGTTGGCGGCGCAGACAAAGCAATCTGCGGGCGAATTCGAGGAGTATTTTTTCGAAAAAGTACGTCCGACGAGCCTCTTGAAGCGGTTCGAGACCTCCGAGGAAGTTGCAAATATGGTCGTTTACATCTGCAGTCCGTTAGCGGCGGCAACGAACGGTGCTTCATTACGCGTAGACGGTGGAGTCGTTCGAACAATCGTTTAAGCTGCCCGGCAGAATTGAGAGCGCCGGCGTCTCCATTCACCGGGAATTCGGCCCAGGAGATCTCGGGCAGCTGGTTCATATCCACGGCGTGCAGAATTTTGCGGACTACGGCTTCAATCACGTCCACGAAGCGTACTGTGCGAAGATCGCGGTTGAATTCATTCTTGATCGGGATAAACGACGTTCCCGTGCTTGGCTCGCCAAGAAGGAAGACAAGATCGTTGGTTCGATTTTCATCGTCGAACGACCTAACAATCAGGCTCAGCTCCGCTTGCTGTTTGTCGACCGAATTGTCCGGAGTATTGGCTTGGGGCGGTGGCTTGTGGAAGAATCAATCCGTTACTGCCGTGCGAGCGGATTCAATCTGGTCTATCTCTGGACGGTGGATGGCTTGGATCGCGCGATCTCGATCTACGAGTCGGTCGGGTTTGCTCGGGTTGCGGAAAGATCTGTCGAAGAGTGGGGGAAGGTCAGTGTCGAAATCCGCTTCGATTTGGACTTGGCGCATGGAATTTTAATCGTCGAGCCCAAACGGTTTTAATTTCAGAATTGAGGTTGAGCAAGGCCGCAGCCGGGAAATCAAAGAGCAAAAGCTGGAGCTTGAAGTCAAAGGCTGCAGAGCAAAAGCTGGAGCTTTCGCTTACGCTTCCAACTCCTCAATGATCCGCTGGACTGCTGCCTGCGGATCCGGCGATGCAGTAATCGGACGGCCGATGACGAGGTAGTCTGCACCTGCCTGGATCGCCTGTAGTGGAGTCATGACGCGCTTTTGGTCGCCCGCTTCCGACCAGCTGGGACGGATCCCTGGAATTACTGTTGTGAAGAGCGAACCGAAACGCGCGCGTAAGACGACAACTTCCTGCGGGCTAGCAACCAGCCCGGTGATGCCAACATGCTTCGCAAGATCGGCAAGCAGCAGTACTTCGTCCTCCACAGAAGTGCGAAAGCCAACCTCCGCCAGAGCCTCGTCGTTGAAACTCGTCAAAACTGTTACGCCGAGAATCAACACCTTTGAAATGCCGCGTCCAACAACGGCAGCCTCACACATCTCTCGTCCGCCGGAAAGATGGATCGTCAGCATATCGACTCCGAGCGCGCATGCGGACTCAACTGCTCGGCGGACAGTGTTCGGGATATCGTGGAACTTCAGGTCCAGAAACACTCTTGAGCCGGAGTCCTGCACTTCTTTGACGATGGCCGGCCCAGCCGCGGTGAAAAGTTGACTGCCTACCTTGAAGAATCCGACGGTTCCACCGATGGCCTTGATGAGTGCGCGGGCGGTTTCCGCAGTCGGCACATCCAATGGTACGATGATTTTATCCTTTGCAGCGATTAAACTTTGCACAGCATAACGATGCATGAATATCCTCAGTCCGGCCAAGATCAATCTCACGCTGGAGATTCTCGGGAGGCGACCCGACGGTTTTCACGAGTTGGACACCTGGATGTTGCCGGTTGGTCTGTATGACACGCTGGAAATTAAACGGGCGGGACGACCATCATTTACCTCGAACGCGCCAGAACTCAAAGGGGACTCTTCGAACCTGGTCGTCCGAGCTGCTCAATTTTTCAACGAAGCGACCTCAATTCAGGCGTCCTACGAGATTCGTCTGGAAAAGAATATCCCAATTGGAGCCGGACTCGGAGGAGGTAGCTCGAATGCGGGAGCGACTTTGCGATTACTCAATCGACTACACAACGCGCCATTGAGTATTGTGCAGCTGGAGGTCTTGGCTGCCCGTCTTGGATCTGACGTCGCATTTTTTGTCTCTGGGCAGTCTGCCCGGTGTAGAGGACGTGGTGAACTGATGGAGCCGCGTTCGTTTCCGAGAGATCTCTGGATATGCCTGTTCAAACCCGGTTTTGGTGTTTCCACGGCCGATGCATATCGCGCTTACGCCGCTTTACCTCCTGATCGTAAGAGAGGACAGGAAGAAGACACGACCTGGGGAAGACTTCGCAACGATCTCGAGCCGGCCGTGTTCCCCAAGTACTTGTTGCTACCGGTGATTCAGGACTGGCTTAAAAAACAGTCCGAGACATTGTTAGCGCATATGTCCGGGTCGGGATCGGCGCTGTTTGCGATCGTGCGAAATCAACCAGATGGAGGAGCGCTACGGAGCCGTTTCCGACGGGAATTCGGCGAGCTGATATGGACGGCGGTGTGCCAGCTCAACCCTGCCGACCAAACGTGAAGCACCATCTCACGGCTAATGTTAAATTTGGAATCTGGAATAGCTTATGATACCGGCGACCATGCGTTATGTTACCTACGGTGAAGGGGGCGGACCGGAGGTTTTGCGAATCGTGGAGGGTCAAATCCCTGAAATTGGCCCGCATGAAGTGCTGATCCGGACTCGTTTTGCCGGGGTCAATCGTCCGGACACTCTGCAACGTTCCGGGACGTATCCTCCGCCCCCGGGGGCATCGCCGATTCTTGGTTTAGAAGTAGCCGGGCAAGTAGTTGCTTTTGGTGCCGATGTGACCACCTGGAAAGTCGGGGATCAGGTCTGCGCGTTGACGCCTGGCGGAGGTTACGCCGAATATTGCCGGGTCGACGCGAGTCACTGCCTGGCCTTGCCCAGAGGATTCGATCTCGCAACCAGTGCAGCCATTCCCGAAAATTTCTTTACCGTCTGGACTAACCTGGTGAGTCGCGGCCGGCTCCAAGTGGGCGAAAGCGTCCTTATCCATGGTGGTTCGAGCGGGATCGGCTACTCCGCCATCCAAATCGCAAAGCAGTTTGGGGCCATCGTTTTCACGACCGTGGGTAGTGAAGAAAAAGCGAAGTTCTGTCGTGATCTGGGTGCCGATCACGTTATCAATTACCGAACCGCCGATTTTGTCGCTGAGGTTAAAAAGATCAATGGAGAGCGCGGCCTCGACATTGTTCTCGACATGGTTGGAGGACCATACATCGAGAAGAATATCAGTCTATTGACGCATGAAGGGAGGCTGGTGCAAATAGCCTTTCTTCAAGGAAGCAAGGTCTGCAATTTCGACTTTCTGCCCGTAATGGTGCGGCGGCTTACAATAACCGGATCGACGTTGCGGCCTCGTAGTGTCGAAGAGAAGTCGAGCATCGCAAACGCGTTACGCGAGCATGTCTGGCCTCTGCTGGAGTCACGCAGAGTCAAGGTCGTGGTCTATAAGATTTTTCCGTTGTCCGAGGTCGCCGAGGCGCACCGGATGATGGAACGCAGCGAACACGCGGGGAAGATAGTTTTGAGTTTTGAGTTTTGAGTTTTGGGTGAAGAAGGCGGTTAGGCGACCCCCATCATATACCGCATTGTGATCGGCATCTGGAGAGGTGTAGATTGCGACGCCAGAAGCCGCAAGCGGCTCTCGGGCCAAACTCAAAACTCAAAACCCAAAACTACTTTCTCAATGGGAAATCAGTCCGTGCTGGGAATCATCGCTGGTAACGGCGTTTATCCGTTTCTTATCGCGAGAGCGGCGCGGCAAAGTGGTGTCACTGCGATACACGTCGCTGCGTTTGAGAATGAAACGCGGCCGGAAATGGCGGATCACGCTGATTCCATCGAGTGGATGCGGGTTGGTCAACTCAGCCGACTCATGAGGTTTTTTGAGAAGGCTGGGGTCCGCCAGGCGATCATGGCCGGCCAGATTGCTCCCAAAAACCTCTTCGACCTGCGGCCGGATTTCAGGGTCTTGACGATTCTGGGCTCGTTGAAAAGAAGGAACGCCGAAACTTTGTTTGGGGCTGTCGGAGACGAATTGGCGAAGATCGGAGTTGACCTGTTGCCGGCAACGACCTATCTGGAAGATTCTTTAGCCAATGAAGGTTTGATCGCCGGTCCAAAACCAAAGAAGCGTTTCGTCGATGATATCGCGTTCGGGTTTGAGATCGCAAAGGAGTTGAGCAGGCTGGATATCGGCCAGACAGTCGTCGTTCGCAATGGGACCGTATTGGCTGTTGAGGCGTTCGAAGGCACAAACGAAGCAATAAAGCGCGGGGCGCGTCTCGGAAAAAGTGGAGCGATCGTCGTGAAAGTTGCTAAACCGAATCAGGATTTCCGATTTGACGTCCCCGTCATCGGTTGCCAAACCCTCGAGGTAGCCTCTGCCGCTGGGATAAAAGTCATTGCAGTGGAAGCCGGAAGAACGCTTTTGTTGGACAAAGAAGCAGTGAAAGTTTTAGCCGAAGAAAAGCAGGTCACGATCTACGGTTACAAAATATGAGCGATCGCATTCGAGCTGGCATCGTCGGAGTAGGTAGCATCGGCAAGAATCATGCACGAATTTACTCCGAACTTCCCGGAGTTGAGTTCTCGGCTATCCTCGACACTAATCCTGAGACCGCGAGCGCGATCTCCAAACAGCACGACGTAAAGGCGGCGGCGACTCTCTTCGAGTTCGTGGACCTTATCGATGTTGCGACAGTTGCGACCCCGACGCCCGATCACTTCGAAGTTGGAAAGTATTTGTTAGAAAAGGGTAAGCATGTCTTGATTGAAAAGCCGATTACGGAAACACCAGGCCAAGCCGAAGAGCTGGTCAGGCTCGCCAGGGAGAGATCTCTGGTTTTACAGGTCGGCCACGTGGAACGGTTTAATCCAATCTTAAACGCTCTCGAACAGAGGCTGACCAAGCCTCGGTTTATCGAAGCGCACCGGCTGTCGCCTTACCCATTTCGAAGCGTGGAAATCGGTGTTGTTTTGGACCTCATGATTCATGATTTGGAGATCATTCTTCACCTTGTTCGGTCGCCCGTGAAGAGCATAGACGCTGTTGGTATTCCAGTTCTGAGCAAGGGCGAGGATATTGCGAATGCGCGGATCCGTTTTGAAAGCGGTTGCGTCGCGAATGTGACCGCAAGCAGGATCAGCCCGGAAAAGATGCGCAAAATCCGAGTGTTTCAACAGGACGCTTATTTGTCACTAGATTACCAGAATCAAACCGGCGAAATGTTTCGATTGGTAAACGGAATAATCACTCGGGAACCGGTGGAAATTGACAAGGGTGAACCACTGCAACGCGAGCTTCAATCATTCGTGGACTGTAGCCGCAGAGGCATTCAACCGGTCGTCTCGGGTTCGGAAGCTGCCGCGGCTCTGGGGTTGGCGATAGAAATCACAGAGATTACAAGGTTGGCGACCGGCGAGTTGGTCAGGGAGATCGGAGGGTAACGCGTAGGCGCCGCAACGGTTAAGGGTCGAGGACGATTAGAGAGACAGAAGAGTGGCTAGTGGTCAGTGCCTCGTGGCT
Source organism: Chthoniobacterales bacterium (assembly GCA_035939025.1). Taxonomy (GTDB): domain Bacteria; phylum Verrucomicrobiota; class Verrucomicrobiia; order Chthoniobacterales; family JAFAMB01; genus JAFAMB01. Next base: position 5,844 of record DASZGG010000297.1, read on the forward strand.
AGTGAGGACCGTCTAGCCACCAGCCACCAGCCACTAGCCACTCTTACATTCCTGACCATGCACCCTAAACGCGTCTATATCATCGCCGGCGAAGCCAGCGGGGATGCGCACGGTGCGGTTCTGATGCGTGAAATGGCTGCATTGGTTCCCGATCTGCAGTTTTTTGGAGCAGGCGGCCCAGAGATGCGGATGATCGCTGGAAATCATTTCATGGACTGGACCCAGGAGGCCGTCGTAGGCCTTTGGGACGTGTTGGTGAGATACCCGTATTTTCGCGAAAATTTTTACCGGATGTATCGCGAGATACGGCAATTAAAACCGGATGCCGTGATTTTCGTCGATTATCCCGGTTTCAACTTGCGACTGGCGCATTACCTCCGTCGCAAGAAATTCGTCGGGAAATTGATTTACTACATCAGTCCCCAGGTCTGGGCATGGAACCGGAGCAGAATACCGCGGATGGCGGCTTTCCTGGATTTGATGATCTGTATCTTTCCGTTTGAGAAATCTTTGTACGAAGCTAGCGGGCTGCGAACTGAATTCGTCGGCCATCCGATGGTAGAAGAGCTGGACCGGCACCGGATTAGTGAACCAAGAGATACGAAACTTGTGGCGCTCTTGCCGGGCAGCCGGGATCGAGAGATCAGACGCATTTTCCCGGTGATGTTGAAAGCGGCGGAACTGTTGCGCCGCAAGGATACGGCCATTCATTTCGCGGCATCCGCTGCTTCCGGAACGGGCCGCGAACTCATGCGGAAATTGTGTTACGAAGCCGCCGTGGGCGACGTCCCCATCGGTTTGAAGAACGCCTACGAGCTTATGCAGCGAGCGTTCGTAGGAATGGTTGCTTCCGGAACCGCGACATTGGAATCCAGTTATTTCCAGTTACCGTTTGTCTTAGTCTACAAGGTATCCTGGTTTAGCTATGTCCCCGGGCGTTTGCTTATTCGCGTGGACCATCTCGGGATGCCAAACATCCTTGCCGGCAAGGAGATCATTTCGGAATTTATTCAAGGCAACGCGGTACCCGATAGGATTGCGGATTCAGTCTGGAAGCTATACGGCAATCCCGGCCTCAGGGCTAATATGGTTGGCGAAATGGACCGGGTCATCAGACTTTTGGGTGAGAAAGGAGCTGGTCGACGTGCCGCTGAGGCGGTGGTACGGGAACTGAGTCACTAGGAGAGAAGTCAAGGAGTCGAGAATTCAAGAATTCAGCAGGCGGCCGGAGCGGATCGCTAAGAATTCTGTGGCGTCGAACCACCGTAGAGCCGGAGACTCCTGAATTCTCGGCTTCTTGAATTCTTGACTTCTTGGCTTCTTGGCCCCGAAAGTAGTCATCAACTGTGAGCGAGTTAGGAGCTTGGTTCGAAAGTCTGTGGGCCCCCTGGCGAATAGAATACCTTGAAAGGGAAAGCAAATCAGACTTTCTGCGCGAAGCCGCAGAGGCTGCAAACGATGCGGACCATCTGGTAGTCTGCCGGAGGAAAGCCGCTTTTTTGATGATGAACCTTTATCCGTACGCCCCGGGTCACTTGATGGTTGTACCCTACCGTATGATCTCGCGGCTGGCGGAATTGACCGACGACGAGAAAATAGAACTCATGGATCTGGCGAGCTATGCCGAGCGTCTTCTTGAGGAGGTCGTCAAAGCTCAGGGATTTAATGTGGGATGGAATGTGGGCGCTGCTGCGGGAGCCGGTGTCACCGATCATCTTCACCTGCATATCGTTCCGCGATGGAACGGTGATCACAATTACATGACCGTTCTTGGCGGAACGCGGATTATCCCTATGGGCCTGACACCGCTCTACGAGAAGTTGCGTGCTGCGACCGAGCGCATTTCGTTCGTGTAAGCGAAAGCTCCAGCTTTTGCTCTTTGCCTAAGAGTAAGCGTAAGCGAAAGCTCCAGCTTTTGCCGCGTTCTGCGTCGGCCAGAGCTGGAGCGAAAAGACCACCGGAGCAAAAGCTGGAGCTTTCGCTTACGCACGGCCAGAGGGGCAAAAGCTGGAGCTTTTGCTTACGCACGGCCAGAGGGCAAAAGCTGGAGCTTTCGCTTACTCGCGGCCAGAGGGCAAAAGCTGAAGCTTTCGCTTACGCTTTGGCCTCCAGCCTTCTTGACTTCCCCGGCCGATGAAGTTAGACGTAGCCGTTTCCAATGTCGGCGACGGAAGGGAACGCTGGGGCATATCTGTGTGCCGTGGCCAGCGTCCAAGACGTCGGTGGCTTTGGTGGTTGGCTTTGCTTCCCCTTGTACGCCGAATGATCCAGGAAATCCCGACAGCATCTGCCTCGGCAAATTCACCAGGCGAACCTGCTCTGTCATTGCGCAACATCAGCAAAACCTTCCCAGGTGTGCGTGCGCTTGACGATGTATCGTTCGATGTCTGGCCCGGCGAAGTGCATGCTTTGCTCGGCGAAAACGGGGCCGGGAAATCGACTCTTATAAAAATAATCTCTGGTGTATATCCACCGGGCTCTGGCGAGATGCAGGTAAATGGTAAGGCCGTGCATTTTGCTCATCCGCGTGAAGCCCAAGCTCAGGGTATCGCTACGATCTACCAGGAATTTAGTCTCTACCCGGAATTGACCGTTGCGGAGAATATCTTCTCCGGAAACATGCCAAGCAAGTTCTGGGGGTTGGTGTTGGATTGGACCCGGGCTGCGCGAGACGCGGCTGCGGTTCTTGAATCCCTCGATGCAAGCGATCTTAACGTCCGGTCTCGTGTAGGGACACTCTCAGTTGGCAACCGCCAAAGGGTCGAGATAGCAAAAGCACTTTCACGCCAAGCGCGAATCCTTATTTTAGATGAACCCACCGCGGTACTTACCGCGCATGACACTGAGCGGCTCTTCGGGATTATTCGCCGGCTGCGGGCGCAAAAGGTTGCCGTTGTTTACATCAGCCATCGACTCAACGAAATATTTACGCTCGCCGATCGTGTCACCGTGCTGCGCGACGGGAAGCTCATAGGAATCAGACCGGCAGGCGAAACGAACGAATCCGAGCTGATTCGAATGATGGTGGGCCGGGCGTTGGAGCTTGAACCGCTGCCCCATCTTGATAGTGCGTCGCCCAGGGGAGCGGTCGTCCTTCGCGCGCGGAATTTGGCGCGGCGACCTCTCTTGCGAGATGCCAGCATCGAAGTTCGTGCGGGCGAGATCGTTGGACTTGCCGGTTTGGTTGGCTCCGGACGCTCTGAGTTAGCGCAGGCAGTGTTTGGCGTAGCCCCGCCGGAGTCCGGGACGATTGAGATTGATGGTCGAGCGGCCACGATCTCTCGGGCAGAGGATGGGATGGCGCTCGGCATAGCCTACGCACCGGAAGACCGCCAGCGCCAAGGCTTAGTGGTCGCGATGACCGTCGCCCAGAACATCGGGCTGACTCGAATTTGGCAACTAATGCGAGGCCCGTTTGTCGATTTGCAGGCCGAAGATCGTTTGGCTCAAGAGTATATCGAAACCTTGCGGATTAAGACTCCAGACAGTCATCAGGTGACTCGCAACCTTTCCGGCGGTAACCAACAGAAAATTGTGCTCGGCAAATGGCTTGCCACCAAGCCTCGCCTGTTGATCGTCGACGAACCGACCCGCGGAATCGACGTCGGCGCCCGCGCCGAGATTCATCGTTTGTTAGACAGGCTTGCCCGCGAGGAGAATATGGCAATCCTGGTTATCTCCAGCGACCTGCCGGAGGTCCTCCGTCTGAGTGACCGGATCTACGTGATGCGCGAAGGTTACTTGGTGGCCGAGTTCGCACGCAACAATGCTACGCAGGAGAATATCTTGGCCGCTGCGGTCGGTCAGCGGGCGAATGGTGAATCCACCCCTCTGCAATCCCAGAGCACTACATGACGCTTATTTAATAATTTCGAAGCGTTTTTCCCGCACTTAGCTCCCCCCAAAAAAAGCCTATGTCCCCTGCGGCGCCCCCAGAGAAATCGGTCGATCCAAGCTTGGCCAATAGCCCCGGGAGAAATTCTGTGCGGAGCTGGCTGACCGTTCTCAATCAGCAAGAGAGCGTTTTGGTCTTGGCGTTTGTGTTGGTGATAGTCGGCGTCACCGTAATAAACCAAGGCTTCATAGCTCCGACTAACCTCGTCGACATCCTTTACAATTCCTCCTATATCGGCGTGGCCGCCATTGGCATGACCATGGTCATTATCTGCGGTCATATCGATATCTCCGTCGGTGCAGCGCTCGGGTTGTGTGCCACAGTTGCCGGTAAGCTCGCCGTAGCCGGAGTTCCACTTGGAATAGTCTTTGCCGCGACGATCCTGACCGGCGGTATCATCGGCCTCGTTAACGGCCTGTTGGTGGCGTATTGCCGCATCCCGGCCATCGTTACGACCTTGGGCATGGCCAGCATCCTCAAGGGTGGACTGATCCTTACTACGGGCGGGATCTGGATTTACGGTTTGCCTCCCGGATTTGGTATCAGCCGCCAGCTTATCTTGAGCGTTCCCGTCCCGATTTGTGCGCTGATCGTATTTGGCATTGCTTTTTCTCTCTGGCTTAAATACTCGGCTGCCGGTCGGGAAATCTATGCGGTGGGCGGCAATGCCGAGGCCGCTCGCCTGTCGGGTCTTCCTGTACGTAGGGTTACGTTAGGGGTTTTTGTCCTGAATGGACTGCTGGTGGGAATTTCGGCGATCTTATACGCCACTAACTTCACGGCGATTCAATCGAATGTGGCACCAGGTTTTGAGCTGACAGTGATCACTTCAGCGGTTATCGGCGGCGTAAGCATCCTCGGTGGTACCGGAACAGTTGTGGGCGCTCTGCTCGGCGGAATCCTCCTTCAAACCATCGGTACGGCACTCGTTTTTCTGCATATTCGCGCGGAATGGTTTCTAACTGTCCAAGGCAGCCTGATTCTCTTGACTATCCTCCTGGACGTTTACCGCCGCAGCAAAACGTCGGGTGCAGGGGCTCCATTGACCGGAGGAGGAGGCGGAGGGGACGCTTCTTCACCAAAATTCCTCAACTGGCGATGGTTAACAGTCCAAGAAGCAGTTTTAGTCGGCATCCTGATCCTCGTGGTAGTTGTCCTGTCATTTAAGTCCGACCGATTCCTTACCGCGGCGAATTTGCTGAACCAAACTCGCTTTTTGAGCGAGGTTGCACTTCTTACTGTGCCGATGACGTTCATCATCATTCTCGGCGGTATCGATCTTTCGGTCGGTTCGATGATGGCTCTAGGCGCGGTTTTGCTGGGATTTTCCTGGCAAAGCTTCGGCTTTCCGCTCTGGGCGGCTGTCTGCGTAGCTCTCTTCGGAGGTACGCTTGCGGGCCTGCTCAACGGGCTGGTTATTGTTTACCTTGGCGTGCCGCCGTTAATTGTCACTCTTGCGACGCTGGCGATCTATCGTGGACTATCATTCGGCATAAGCGAATCGCGATCGGTGAATGGATTTCCTGATTCCTTTGCGTTTTGGGGTAGCGGTGACATTGGCGGTTTGCCAGTGCAATTATACCTCCTGGTTGGAGTGCTGGTCATCAGTGCGCTGGCTCTAGCTCGAACCCCGCTCGGCCGTTGTGTCTACGCGATCGGTAACAATGAGACCGCCGCACGGTTTGCCGGCTTACGGGTCGGACGGATCAAGCTGATAATGTATTCCTTTAGCGGCTTCATGGCGGCTGTTGCCGGCTTCATTTTTACCTCTCGGGTTACCAGCACGCGAGCCGACGCCGCGACGGGTCTTGAACTAGACGTAATCGCCGCGGTGGTGTTCGGTGGGACGAGCATCTTCGGAGGTCGAGGCACTATCCTCGGCACCGCGCTTGGAGTGGTGATTATCCAACTGCTCAAGAACGGCTTGCAGTTAGCCGGATTGCGCGGAGAGGCGACCGTGATTTTGATTGGTACCGTTCTCATTCTTTCCATTTTGTTGAATCAGTTTTTGGAGAAGCAGCTTCTCACCCGACGTGGCTTCGCCAAATCAAACCCAAACCCAAGTCGATAATGTACCAGACCCCCAAAACATGAACTCAATCAAACGTCTTCACCTGACCAAAACGGTCCTACTTTTGGTTGCCGCCTCGGTTGCGGCAGCATTCGGAGCCGATACTCCGTACAACGGTGGACAGGCCACCAATCCAAAGGATCTCAAGGGTAAGAAGGTTGTCCTTGCCGATATACCCAAGCTCATAGGAATTGGCTATTTCAATGCCACAGCCAAAGGAATTGCGGAAGGCTGTGCGGATTTGACTAAGAGCGGTCTTCCTACCGAAGTAACTACTGACGGACCGACGGTCGGCGACATCCAGAAACAAATCGAGTTTATCGATAACGCTATTTCGCGTGGCGTGGATGGCATCTTTTTCGCGGCTAACGATCCAGTCGCAATCTCGCCAGTGCTCCGCAAAGCTCTGAAAGCCGGTATTCACGTGATCGGCTACGACGCTGAGTCAGAGCCAGATGCCCGCGAATGGTTTGCACAAATGTGCACCCCGGAAGGCGTGGCAAAGGCGGATATTGATAGCCTGGTGGCCGAGATTGGGAAGGAAGCCGATTTTGCGATCGTGACCAGCTCGATGACTGCCGCCGGCCAAAACGCCTGGATTGCGGAAATCAAGAAATATATCGCGTCGGCTTATCCGAAGCTAAACCTTGTCACCATTCTTCCTGCTGAGGAAGATCAACAACTGGCCTTTAAGGTCACCGGCCAGATTCTTAAGGCTTATCCAAACGTAAAGGGGATTATCGGTCTCTCCAGCGTGGCGTTTCCAGGCGCGGCTGACGCGATTACTCAAGCCAACCTGATCGGCAAAATAGCGGTGGTAGGCCAGTCTACCCCGAATCAGATGAAGCCGTTCATCAAAAGCGGTGCCGTTAAGAGCGACGTCCTGTGGAATCCGGTCGATCTGGGGTACGCCGCTGCTTACGCAATGCGCGCGGTCATTGATGGGAAGCTGAAGCCGGGCGATACCGAACTTGACGCTGGCAAACTCGGCAAGCTCAAGATCATAAACGGTAGCCAAATTCTCCTTGGTCCACCTACGGTGTTCACTAAGGATAACATCGACAAATACGACTTCTGACGGAAGAAGAAGTTACAGGAGTCAGGAGTTGCAGAATGGGCGGCCTCGGCCGCCCATTTTATTTAGTGGCTAGTGGCTAGTGGCTAGTGGCTAGTGGCTAGTGGCTAGCTAGTGGCTAGTGGCTGGGGCGTGTTGGCACGCGCTCCCGCGCGTCCGGGCGTTGCGCGTCTACAGAACGCGAACAAAGAGGGAATTTAGGACAAAGAGTTGCGGGGCGTAATCAGCAAAAGGAGTTTTCCAGACGTGCAACTCGCCATTCTGAACTCCTGCAACTCCTGAACTCCTGACTCCTTCCTCACCAACACGTATAGCCGCCGTCGACGACCAGATTGCTTCCCGTAAAATAGCTGCTCGCCTCTGATGCGAGAAAAACCACCACACTCGCCACCTCCCGCGGCTCGCCGACGCGGCCCATAGGTGTAAACTTCAACCAATCCGCATACCATTCCTGGTTGCTCATCCCAAGCTTCGTCATTTCTGTGCCGATGTAGCCCGGAGAAATGCTGTTCACGCGGACCCCCCGCTTCGCCCACTCACCGGCGAGCGATTTTGTCAGCATAATCACCCCGGCCTTCGAGACGTTGTACGCCGATTGGGGTTGCGGCGTGTTTGAGATGATGCCGGACATCGAGGCCGTGTTGATGATGCTCCCTTTGCCCTGGTCGAGCATCACTTTGCCGAATTCCCGGCAACAATAGAATACCGCGTGCAGGTTAACATTGATGACCCTGTGCCACTCTTCGTCGGTGCAATGCTCCGACGGGGCGTTAACGGCGATTCCTGCATTATTGAACGCGATATCGATGCGGCCGTGCTTCGTTCGGATATCTGCAGCCAATTTTGCGACTTGTTCCGACTTGGTCAGGTCCGTTTGCGCAAAATCAACATCCAAATCTTTAGCTGCCTTTTCGCCTGCTTCAGCGTTGATGTCTACAATAACGACCTTCGCACCGTTCTCTTTCAGCGCCTTGGCGGACTCGAATCCGATTCCGCGTGCGCCTCCGGTAACGACTGCAACTCGATCTTCAAGCGGGGTTAGGGGGGAGTAGCTCATAATTTGATCAAATGTAGCAGTGGCTTGTATAGTGGCTAGTGGCTAGTGATTAGTGGCTAGAAGGGATTGCCTCGTCGTTCTCACTAGCCACTAATCACTAGCCACTAGCCACTCTCCCTACATCAGCGTGGCCCCAGCTTCGGCTAGAGGGCTGCGTTCGCCTTTTGTCAGGCAGACGTGCGCTGCAATTGATTGGCCTTTCAGTCGGTTCCGCGTGTACACGAGGCCATTCGAACGGCTGTCTACATAGGGATTATCGATCTGAGCCGGGTCGCCGACCATAACCAGCTTTGAGCCCTTCGACATCCGCGTAACGACGGTTTTCGCCTCGAGCGGTGTGAGTTGCTGCGCTTCATCCAGGACAAAATACCGGTTAGGGATCGATCGTCCGCGAATATAGCAAAGTGCCTCGATCTCCACGATCCCTTGCTCGATCAGTTGCTCGTAAGGTTTCAATTGGATTCCCGAGCCGTTTGTCGGAAGAGCCTCAGATGTCCGCGCTTTCTTCTGTCGTCTTGCCGCTTCGGTTGTTGGGGTGGCGGGTAACACCAATTCAAACGCATCGTAGATCGATTGCAGCCACGGCTTCATCTTTTCATTTAACGTGCCGGGCAGAAAACCGAGTGTTTCTCCCATCGCCACAACGGGGCGACTGACTGTCAGGCCGCTGAAAATTCTCGACCAGAAAAGATGAAGTCCCGCTGCAACTGCGAGAAGCGTCTTGCCGGTCCCAGCCTGACCATAGCAGGTTACCAGGGCGATATCGGGATCGAGTAACGCATCCAGAAGACACTGCTGACCGAGATTCATCGGCTTGATGTGTATTCCCCGAGGATTAGTTAGAGCATGAGGCAGATTCAAGCGGCGGAATATTCCATTCCCCACATGGCGCGCCGCCATGAGCTTACTATCGCCGGCGGAGAGAAAGACATACTCATTGAGGTGCAACGCATCGGTTTTCTCGGTTTTGAGCATCAACTCGCGCGAACTGGCAAAACGCTGCAGCGTGTGTGGATCGATCTCGATCGTGAGTTGTTCGTAGCCCTCGACGTCTGCCACCTCGACCTTGTCGTTTTCGTAGTCCTGTGCCTCCACCCCTATGGCCAGGGCTTTCAGCTGCATATTCAGGTCTTTGGTAACCAGAATGGTACGTTCGGTGCGTTTGCTCTTTACATACTGGCAGAGCGCCAGAATGCGGTTGTCGGGCTTGTCCAAATCCTGGAAAATCTGCTGAAATTGCCGCAACTCTTTACTCATCGTCGCGGCGGTGAGAAATTCATTGATCGCAACGCGGATGGTTCCGCCTCCAGGGGTCTTGGCCCCGCGCATGACGAGCTTGCTGTTTTGATTGAAGCAGCGCGATAAAAAGCGGTGAACGGTTCGCGCGTTTGCTCCGCGCTCCGTCTGTTCGTTCTTGAATTTATCCAGCTCGCTTAATACATCGATCGGAATCCAGACATGGTTATCCGCGAATCGATAAACCGAGTGGGGGTCATGCAGCAGAACGTTGGTATCAAGAATGTAGTTCTTGACGCGTGTTCGACTCCCATTAAGCGCATCCGGCAGACGAGGCTCACTTGGCTGTTTAACCGGCTCCTGAAACAGTCCGGGTTGATCTTCTGAGATATACATCTGGTTCAACAGCAACCGCAGCGACCCGTTCCACACGTAGTTTTCGATGACGAGCGGGCGCCTGTCACGATGCCGATTCCCCCAGCAATCACTCTGCGAACTTTCTGACCTGTCTGAGGATCACGGGTCAGCGGAGCGTCCATCATGCTTTGCTTGATTTCAAACCGCCGAACCGGGACATCCGGGAAATCCGGCACCGTTTCATAGATATAGGTGGCCATGACTAATGGCGATACTATCCCTTGTAGGTAAACCTTAGCAAGTCAAAGCTAACCCATCTTTGAACAAAACATCCACCGCCCGAGCAAAGGCGGTTTCTGGAGGCCCGGGCGGACTAATCAGCTTGGCTGCGGCTATTGCAGCAGGATTCCCGTGTCGCATCGCGACTCCCATTCCCGCCCAGGCGAGCATCTGCACATCATTTTCGCCGTCACCGAACGTCAAAACCTGCTCGCGGAGGACGCCAAGCTGCTCTGCAACTTTTGCCAGAGCCGTGGCTTTGTTGATTCCCAGCGTCATGAATTCCAGGTTTTCCGATTCGGTCGATAGCACATCGACTTTTCCCCGATACCGGACGGACACCTCCGGCCGAATCTTCTGGAGTACGGCAGGTTCGCCGTACCAGACGATCTTTAGTGCGCGACGACCATCGAGCTGGTTTAGATCGGGAAGCGTTTCGGCTCTTTCTCCGACTCGCGACTCGTAAAGATCGAGCCACTGGTTGTTGCGCTCCGCGACGTACAGGTGGTCGAGATGATAGTAGATCGCCTGGACGCCGTTCTTTTCTGCTTCATTGACGATCTCGCGTGCTGCGTTTTGCGGTAAAAAATGCGCCTCAATAACGTTGCCACTCTCACCGTCTCTGATCAGTCCGCCCTGGCAAGCAATGATCGGCCCGTCCAACTGAAGCTGGCGCTGGAATCGAACGCTGTTCTGATGGCGCCGTCCGGAAGCGATGATCACTTTAACCGCGTTTTGACTCAGCATTCGCACGGCGGCCGCATTCTGTTCGCTGATTGCTTTATCAGGACCAAGAAGTGTGCCGTCCAAGTCAATCGCAGCCAATTTAAACGGGAACTTCGATGCAAGTTGATCGTTGTCTCGCGTAGCGCACATAGAGAAGAGCTCAAACTATGCTTTAGTCCGAAAATTTCATCAACCTTGATGAAATCTATCGTCCGGAGGCCGTGCGTTGAGCTGCTTGCAGCTCCCTGGCGTTGCAAGCGACGCCCCTCCAGGAATCCCTGGTGTTGCAAGCGACGCCCCTCCAGGAATCCTTGGTTGCAGGCAACGCCCCTCCAGGAATCCCTGGGGTTGCAGGCAACGCCCCTCCGTCTCAAGAAACCAAGCGGGAAGCCTGGCTTAGACAATTCCGAAGTCTCTTCGACAGAAATGATTGTTCTGATTTCACTGAAGTTAGTTGAAGCGCCTTCCGGAAATGGTCGGCGCCAGCCTGAAAGTTATGCAGCTGCGCCTCGAACTCGCCAAGGACCGCATAGAGCAGGTAATAAGAATCCAATTGTCCCGGGTTCCGAATTGCCTCGATCGCTTCAATACCGACTCTGGGACCGTCCATGTTGGCAATCGCCACGGCGCGATTGAGGGCGATGACAGGAGAATCATTGATCTTCATCCATTGATCATAGAGCGACAAAATCCTTGGCCAATCCGTGGACTGATAGTCGTCGGCCGTGCAATGGCAGGCGGCGATGCCGGCCTGAAGATGGTACTCGGTGAGCTCGTCTCCGGCGGCCGCCTGGCCCAGGTGAAATACACCGTGCTCGATCATAGTTCGGTTCCAATTCGAACGGTCCTGTTCTCTCAGGCGAAGGATGTTTCCCTCCGGGTCGACTCGCTCGGGCAGCCGCGCCGCGTTCAACAGCGTAAGCGCCACCAAAGCGTGAGTGCGAGGCTGATTGGCCGCCGGATGCTCGGAGAGCAGTGTCGCCAGGTGGATTGCTTCGTAACAGAGTTCCTCTCTCACCAGACTCTCACCGCTGGACGCCTTGTAACCTTCGTTGAAAAGCAAGTAGACAGTTTGCAACACGCCATCCAGACGGCTCGACAACTCCTCACCGGAGGGGATCTCGAAGGGAATGCTCAGCTCCCGGATTCTTTGCCGGGCGCGCGTCAGCCTCTTGGCGATCGCTGCTTCGGTCGTCAAAAATGCCTTCGCGATTTCTCCGGCACTGAACCCACAAAGTGTCTTAAGCGCCAGCGCCGTCTGTGACTCTTGCGGAATAAGTGGATGGCAGCACGCGAACATTAAACGCAAACGGCCGTCTTTTATTTCAGTGTCAAATAATGGCGAATCACCAGCGCCGGAATCGGTCGACCACTGCTCAAAGGATGCGGAAATTTCCGGCTGCTTATCGCGGAACACCTTTTCTCGCCGAATCAAATCCAACGCAAGATTCTTCGCCGTTTGCGTGATCCATGCAGCCGGATTTTTCGGAATCCCATAGTAGGGCCACGTCTGCAATGCCCGGACCAACGCTTCCTGGACCACGTCCTCAGCCAGTTGCAGACGGTCAATCCCAAAAATTCCCGTCAGGACAGACACCAGCTTTCCTGCCTCTTCGCGGAAAAGATGTTCCGCCAAGCGGGAAATTTCCCCGCTCAACGCACGACTCGTATCTTGAACCATGCTCACGCGCTCAAGCAGTCGCGTGGACGAGCACTTCGTTTAAGCGTTGCATGGTTCGGCACTGGTCGGCTACCGGCCGGACTTCGACCGTCAAACCATATTCCAGTGCTGGACACTCTTTGGCGATTTCCAGCGCTTCATTAAAATCGTCCAATACCAGGAGGAAATAGCCGCCGATGGCCTCCTTGGACTCGGCGAAAGGACCATCCGCGACCGTCCGTCCCTTCCCGGAAACTATCTTTCCCTCACGTTCGAGCGGTTGGGCGCCTTTGACCTTCCCCTCCAAGGTTAGACGTTCGAACCAGTTATTCCATTGGCCCATGATCTTCTGGATACCCTCCGGTGATAGGCCCTTATCCCATTGCGCGCCCCGGAATAACAGCAGGTATTCGGATTTTGTTGTCTGCGTGCTCATATTGCCTTTCTGGTGATCGTTT
>DASZGG010000298.1:0-17820 GCA_035939025.1 Chthoniobacterales bacterium
TCCGGCCGATTGGGCCAGTTCAGGGAAAATCGGCCGCTTACGTGTGCCGCAATTTCACCTGCGATCTACCCATCACGGAGCCGGAACAGTTGGCGACGCTTTTGGAGAGCATTTGAAGGCCAGAATTCAAGAAGCCATAAATTCAGGAGTCAGGAGTCAGAAGTTACAGGAGTTCAGGAGGTCAAAGCCTTCGGTCCCCAAAATATACTGGCTGCGTGCCCTTGAAATGGCTGCGAAAGGTCGATAACTCTTTAACACGCGGTCCCAGCCCTTCTGAACTCCTGTAACTCCTGAACTCCTGACTTTATGGCGGCGGGGTGGAAGGTTCCGCGATTTCCGGAAACTCTCTAAGTTTGTCGGTCGGATTGCATTCTTTGGTCAGCACGCGAGCAAAACTCAAAACCAACAGCTCTGCTCGCATATCGGTGTAATTGTTTAAGGCGACCTTGAGGTAATTTAATACCCGCTTTCTCAGTAGCGCGTCGGTTTCCAGGCTGATTCGGAGCTCTGCCAGGAGATCGAGGTGCATCTGGATTAATTCCTGCACCACAGCTCCTTTTCCCTCTGCTTTGATTGTATTGGTGGTGTGGACCCGGTAATCCAACAAGTCCTGATGAATCAGACCCAGCGCGCCTCGGAATGCCACGGTTAAGGCGGCGAAATAATCATGCACGAATCGGTACGGGCGAAATGCCGCAATTGCGCCTGCGCGAAAGAAAAAGTTGCTGGTGGTTTTCGTGAAGTTGCCGTAGCCCATCGAGCCCGCCAAATCAGTGGTCTTCCTGAGATTCGACCAGATACGGTTAACGCGACGTTGCCTGCCGTCGAGTTGTCCAACCGGAACGCCGAATTCGTCGATCAACCGGATCCGGGTACAAACTAGCTCGGTATCAGGATGTTGTCCTAAAAAGGCGATACAGCGCGCAAACCTTTCAGGGTGATAACGATCATCGGAATTCAGCACACTGATGAAGTCGCAATCTTTGGATAGCTCCAGAGCCTGGTTCAGGGCGACGTGCGCGCCTTGGTTCTTCTGTTCGACGAGTTGAATCCTTGGATCGTCGAAAGAGCGAATGAGGTCGACGGAATTGTCTCGCGATCCGTCGTCGACGATTACTAGTTGCTCCGGCGGAAGCGTTTGCCGCAGGACCGATCGAATTGCTTCGGCGATATATTTCGCATGGTTGTACGACGGGATGATGCAAGCGATTTTCTGGCTCATTCGTCAATTGCTCTGCTGCTGCTATCAAACTCCAAGGTGATGTTCCAGACAATCGCCTTTTCATCGGTTATAGGTTCCTTCAAGGCTTTGGTAACCTGTCCCCGATCCGGCAAAATATATGTTATCTCGGGGCCGGACACCGAGCACCAGTGGCCACGCTTTCTTTTATGGAAACTCCGGCTTTAGATACAGAAGTTCGAGTCATGTTTTTCGACACCGACGCCGGTGGTGTTGTGCACAACATCGCTTACCTGAGATTCATCGAGACGAATCGGTCGCTGCTAGCCGAGAAGATGGGTTACCCGCTCGGCGAAATGTTGGGCCGAGGTAATTGCCCAGTAGTGGTGCGGACAGAGATAGATTATCGGCGTCCAGCCAGGTTGTGGGATACGCTCTTTATACATGGCGAGCTCGAAACATTCGAACGAAGTCGGTTTTGGTGTGCATTCAGGATCACTCGGCCGAACGACGGCCAACTTTTGGTGACCTGTCGACAAATGCTGGTCGTGGTTCGTCTCCCAGAGTTAAAGGTTCAGCGTTTGCCAGCTCACTGGGAAACCGATTTTGGCCATCTCAGGGGAAATAGTGGCTAGTGGCTGGCGGCTAGTAGCTAGTAGCTAGAGGAGACCAGCCTTCAGCCTAGCCTCTAGCCACCAGCCACTATTACGCCTTGAGGTACACAAAACGAAGGAACCGGTCGGAAAACTCCATCGCTCCTTGGAGCAGTTCCTTTCCGAAGGAGAGAAACGTAACGTCCCGGCTGGCCACGATGAGCATGAGGCTCAGTACCGAAAAATTGATGAGATAAATGATCATCATCGAAAAGAATGTCCCGTGCTCGATTAGATCGGTCTGGCCCTTCCACAACATCCAGATCGCGAAGGTGACATGGAAAGCCCATGTGAACCCGACCACCCCAAATAGCCAGCGCCGGTACGGTTCCACATCCACAAACATGCCGATGCCACCGTATAGCAATAGGACGAGAATACTGTAGATCGGGAAAAAGTAAGGCGCCAAAGCGATCCAGAAATTGGTCTTATCCGTGACAATATAACCTCCGGTCCTGCTGATCCGGAACTGGCTCACTCTGCCTCCCATGAGCCAGACCCATATGACGTGGGTGAGCTCATGCCCGAAAACGTACAATAACATGGGCCTGGGCAGGCCGAAGAACGTAACTACCCAAAGGAGTGTGCCCAACGAAAAGAACCAGAATTCTTCCGATGCCCAGAAGCGGTGTTGCAAAGCGGCCGTTGAGAAGGAGCTGAAGAACGCCCGAGTTAATATCCAGGCAGGGGGAACGAGAAACACCGCAACGAACTGCTTTAACCAGCGAACCGGAACGAGCCACTCGGTTTTGACGCCTTCGTCACGCGCGCCGGCACCGGTTTTCAATTTACTCCGACGCCGTTTTTTTACCGCAGATCCCACAGATTTCACAGATTATATGCGAGACGGCACACTATCTGAACACCAACGAGCTGTGAAAAGAAAATCTTCTGAATCGGCGGAAATTGCGGATAACTCGGATCTTATGCGCGACCCATGTAGCCACCCGTACGCGTATCGACTCGGATTACCTCTCCCTCTTTGATGAACAAAGGGACTTGGATGGTTTTTCCGGTTTCGAGTTTCGCCGGTTTCTGCACGTTGTTCGAGCTATCGCCGCGGATTCCCTCGGCGGACTCAACGACTTTCAGCACCACAGATGAGGGTAATTCGACCTCGACTGCTTTTCCCTCCGCAAACAATACGTCAACCGCCAAATTTTCAGTCAGGTAATCCGCAGATTCGTTAATGAGCTCCGGCGGAAACGTTTCGGTTTCATAGCTCTCGGGATCCATGAACACATATCCGTCCTGGTCTTTGTAACTGTACTCCAGCTTTCGCCGATTCACGTCAATCAACTCGACGGTCTCGGTCGAACTGAAGCGGACATTGCTGGATTTGCCCGAGCGAATACTTCTGAGAGTCGCCTGAACAAAGGCTCGAAGGTTACCGGGGGTGCGATGTTGGACATCTAATACGATGGCTACATCCCCATGATAACGGATGGCCATCCCTTTCCTAAGGTCGTTTGCTGCTGCCATATACGGAAGTGGTTAGTGGCTAGTGCTGGGAAAAAGCGCCTGGATTGTTGTTTCTAGCCACTAGCTACTAGCCACCAGCCGCTACTCATCACAGAAGCTTCAGTTTCGTCAAATCCTGAGAATCAACTATTCCTACTGGTTCATTTTTCTCATTCACGACAATCAGGTCATCGATTCGATGCTGGTCCAGGATGTTTAAAACTTCAACTGCAAGCTTCTGAGCCTGGATAGTAATTGGATGCCGGACCATATGCCGCTCGACAGGATCGGAGACCATGCCTGGGTTTTTCTCAAAGGCCCGAACAAAATCCCCATGAGTAAAGATACCCGCTAGTTTTCCCGAGGAACCTACGACCACGGCGACACCGGCTCGATGTTCATTCATGGAATGCAGTGCCGCTAGAACATCAGTTTGCGGTGAGACTGTCGGCATGCGGGCTTCGCCGCGCATGATATCGCAAACTCGCTGCAGAAGCACGCGGCCCAACCGGCCGCCTGGATGGAACTTGAGGAAGTCTTCTTCGTCAAAGCCTCGCACTTCGAGAAGCACCATTGCTAGAGCGTCGCCCAAGGCCAGCATAACGGTCGTGCTTGAAGTGGGCGCGAGGTTGAGCGGACACGCTTCCTTTTCAACCGAACAATTAAGAATGACTTCGCTGTGTTTGGACAACGTCGATCCGAGGTCGCCCGTCATGCAGATCAGTCGAACATCAAAGCGTTTCAATGCGGGGAGTATGTTCAATAGCTCTGCGGTCTCACCGCTGTAGCTGATGGCGATGACCGCATCGCCTGTGGCCACTATCCCGAGGTCGCCGTGCAACGCGTTGACCGGATTCAGGACAAACGCGGGTGATCCGGTGCTGGTGAGGGTCGCCGCGATTTTTTCGCCTATCTGGCCCGATTTACCCACGCCGATGATGATTATCTTTCGGCCCGATTCAATGACCTCAAGAATGAGTTGAATAGCCCGCTCGAACTGTTCGTCAAGACGGTCAGCCAGCCGCTGTAGTTCGCCGATCTCAATCTCTAATACACGACGCGCTTTCTGAAGGTAATCCATCGCAGAATGAAAACGGGACTCTACAGCCGGGAAGTCGGGATGCCAAGAGGTCAAGAATTCAAGAATTCAAGAAGCCAGAATTCAGGAGTTGCAGGAGTTCCGGAGGGGCCGGGGCGCGTGGGAAAGGAATTCCGCGCTTTTCGCATTCGATTCAAGCCGCGTATCCTGTTTTTCCGGGGCGCACGCCTTTACCGCGTGGACTCCTGACTACCAGGCTTCTTGACTTCTTGAATTCCTGCCTTTCTCAAGCAGCCCCGTCAATACCCTCAAGTTCTCCACATCTTCCTTAAGATCTTCGTTCTTTGGAGTCTCGAGAACCTTCGGGATCGCATTAAACTCTTTCGACCGCATGATCTCCAAAAACGGCGCCAACCCGATTTTACCTTTTCCAATGTGTTCATGACGGTCTACACGTGATCCCAGGCCCGTTTTAGAATCATTTAGGTGCCAGGCCGCGAGACGTTCGCGTCCAATGATCCGATCGAACTTCCGGATCGTGTCCCAAAAACCTTTTGCGGTAGAAATGTCGAAACCGGCCTCGAACAGATGAGCTGTATCCAGACAAGTCGCGAGCCGTTCCGGAAACTTCGAGTGTTCAATAATCTTCGCGAGATGCTCGAAGGTATGACCGAGACAACTCCCTTGGCCGGCAGTGATTTCGAGAGCAATCCTGCATTTACCACCAGGCAGCGCTGCGAACCCTGAGTCCAGGGACGAAACGATCCTAGTTAAACCGGCCTCCTCCCCATCACCCATGTGCGCTCCGGGATGCAGCACTAGAAACGGGAGCTCGAGCTGGTCCGCCCGGGCCAGCTCCTCGGTCAGAGCCCGGATCGATTTTTCCAAAAATTCCGGATTCTTCGCCGCAGGATTGATCAGGTAGCTCGTGTGTCCGAAGACCATCCTTGGACGATCCGGGTATCGGTGATAAGCGGTCAAATCGGCTTCGGCAAATGGCTTGGCAAACCACTGCATGTTATTCTTCACGAAGATCTGGATTGCAGTGCATCCGATCGACCGACCTCGTTCGAGTGCTTTAGACGGCCCGCCTGAAATCGACATGTGCGCTCCGAGCAAAGGCGATCGCTTGTTGGTTGCAGGCTTGGGGCGCGTTGCGGTGCCGGTCTTTCGGGGCATATCTATTTGGGTCTTCAGGATCTACCGCCGCGCCGGCGAAATCAATTGCCAGATCGGTTCTTGGATTGTACCGAATCCGCGAACGTGTAAGATCCCGTCGTCGACATTCCCGGCGAAATCGACGAGTTCTCCAGGAAACAACAGGGAGCCGGTGAGCCGTACGGCGTGAGAACCGGAAACAAGTTGGAAAGAAATTAATCGGAGCGACTCGGGATCCAATCGGAAACTGAGCTTCAAGTCTACCGGCTCGCGAAACCCGAGAGGTGCAAGCCGCGTTAGCAAAGGCGCGAAAAGCTTTGACCCGCTGATCTTCGCTGCGAGCACGCTGACAGTCCCACTGACCGAGAGATGGGTGGAGTCAGTCCCGAGCACAGAAAAATCGCCAGACCCCTGACTGAAAGGGATTTCCCATCCGCCAAAATGATAGGTGAATCGATTCGGAGCATCGATCCGGATGTGAAGATCATTCGTCGATCCGTTTTTAAGCTGGATTGTTCCGCCAGCATGAATGCTGGGAGGTTCAGTAAAGTGAAATGGTTGCAGGAGTCGTCTCACGGAGGGGTCGATCCAAACTGCGACCACTTCCGGGTATAGATTCGCCTCCACATCCTCGATGGTCACTCGATCCTGACCAAAATCGCAGGTGAAACTGCCCGTCCCGATACCCTCATCCCTGATCACGCGGATTTGATCGCACCGAATGGCATTGTTCTGGAGAATGAAAAGCGCTGAAGCAGAGTTCAGGAGCGCGCCGCGAAATCTGGTTTTTCCTAACCAGACTTGTCCGGTGCCCGAGACCGCGGCGAATTCGGGGCTTGTGCCTGAGACCGTCGCCTGAATCACCGGCGGCGTCTGAAATTCCCAATCGGCCAATGCCCGTTGGACTCTTGGTGTGCAGAGCGGTAGGACCTCCGTCGGATTCAACGTGGAGTTAATGCGCATGCGAAACTCCCCGGGAAGGCTCAACACATCCCCGGAAAGCGTTCCAGACCGATGTGTCACCTGCGCGTTGGATATCATCCAGGAGTCGCTCGATTTTGAGAACTCGGCCTTCATGCTTTGAAACTTCACACTCCGAAAGGAGAATTGATCAAAATTCAGCTTGCCGAGGAAACGCAAGTGTCCATCCGGCCGCGACACACCGCTCAATTCGACTTCCGGTGGATCATCGAATTGCAGCTCTTTTGTCCAGGGAAATCTGCGATCGTTGGCGAGCAACTCAGTCAGATTCAATCCGCTGCGGATCTGAAAATTTTTCTCGCCCGTCCCGAGGTTCCAATTCCCGGTGGCGAATAGTTCCCCATGCGCATCGCGGATGAACAGTTTCTGGAGATCGAACCTCTGGTTCTCGAGTGAGAAGTGGCAGTCCAGATTACGAAGTTGATAGTTCATTCGGGTCAGAGTCTCGGCGAACAAATGGCCTCCCTGCAGCCGAAGAGAAGAAGGGTTGGCGAGATCAACTTGAAATGTGAAGTCGAGTTGCGCCGGCTCCTCCGGGAAACGGAGGTTTTCGATCTCCTTAATCAAAAGTCGGACAAAGGTCTCTTGAGGCTTCTGCTCGGGACCGGCGGCGATCTCGGGAGTTGGAACGAGCGTGAAATCCGCCGGATTGACCAGTGTGCCCGACGCCTGTAGATGAACTCCGAAAACTACACCCGAAGCCTGGCGCACTTCTATGCGTCCCGGGAAAAAATAGATTCTGGATTGAATTCCCGTGACGCGTATCCGTCCCGCCTTAGGATACGATGGATCGACGGGTATCGAGATTTTTGCATCGTGTAAATCGACTGCGTTGAGTGCCGGTTCTTGCTGGAACAAATTAGCGTAATTGATGTCCAACGAGAGATCGCTTATTTGGGCCAGGACCCTCTGCCGGCTATCACGATCGTAGATCTCGAGATCTTTCGCCACCAGACCGCGGAACGGGTCCAACGTGAGTCGACGGACCCGGATTTCCAGACCAAAGCTATGGAATTCCTTGGTTAGCAACGCCCGCCAGTGTCCGCCAAATCCTATATGGTAGAAGTAGTAGGCTGCCCAAGAGATGAGTAGAGTGATCAGGAGCAGGGTCAGCCACTTGAAAACTTGGATTGGGCGAATCGGCATCAGGCTGGACGGTAGGCGCAGGGCAGGTATCATTCATCGGAAATCTCTAATCAGCAATCGTTGGAATAGGAAATTTGCGATTGTTCTTCCAAAGCGGCACGGCTCGTGCTACGTAAATAGACCCGATGATTCAACCGAACTGTCGGGCAAGATTTACCGCGGAAGACTTCAATTTTGTTGTTCGTACACTCGCAACAAGCCCGGGCAATGAGGTCAGCTTGGTCCAGTTGCTAACCGATATCGAGACCAGGGACCAGATTTTGGACCACGACGAACTGGCTCGAGCTGTACTTGAAAAGCCAGGCCACCTGACCATTTCGCCACAGTTTTACTTCTACATCTTGGCTCGGCTCGTTTTAAAGCGCTCGGGAATAGACGACCGCACATTGACGGATTATGTCGCCGCACTGTTGGAGAAATTTTCCCAAGTTCGCCAACTGAGAGCGCCCGTTCAAAATCTGGAAACGCGCTATCTCTCTGACCTTTTGCTCGCGCTCAAGACTGCTTCGCCTTACGAGACATTTCTGATCAGGGCGCACGTTGGCAACTATGCCCTATTCATTAGCGGCATTTTCTACGAGAACATCGAGAGCCGCAGTCAACGGGGTGCCCCGAGTTGCCTATTCTATGAAGACATGGGCCGGGCGAATTTTCGTGCCGTGGCAACCCATGATGTCGCGCGCAGATACGAGCTGAGTGACCTTTTCAAGAAATTGGCGAATCATTTTCACGAGTGCCGTCTCGCCTTGAATCGATTGGCTGACGAGTTCGTCGATCTTGGAGATAACAGCTTCATGCCGACTTTCATATGAACAAGACACTCTTTAGTGAAGTCCAGCGCCTCTTTGAGCGGACCTACGCGTCGGTTGGAATCAATCTAGAGGAATGCCTAATCGATCGGTCACGTTGCTGGCAGTTAACAAGTTTAGCCGGAGCGTCCGCCCGCGAGCTGAGCGAACTCGCCCGGACATTTTTGCGAACGGCGGACGACCGGCTGTATGTGGGAATCTACTATTCCAACTGGTTGATCGAACAACTCGAAAAACATGACCCGCGCGGCGGATTGTCGAACAGCAATATTCAATCGCTGATAATGTTTGTGGAAGAGATTAACCACGCGCTCCACGCCGCGCTGCAATTTAAGGCGGGCCTGCGCCGGATCGATAGCGAGGATTTTGCGCGTAACCTCGAACTGCAGGGTATGGTCGATACCTATCTGGTCCTGTTGCTTTTCGTAGCGTTCTTTCGCAAGACGCAACGGGTCTCGCGAATGGATCGACGGTGGCTCCGATTTCATTTGTTTGAATCCCGTTCACCTGATGGTTTCCGGGACGAGAATCTGCGAGGGCGTTACCTGGAAACGGGTGAACTCGCCTCGTCCTATACGCACTACCTGGATACATTGAATGGGGCGCGTCGTCTCGACGAGATTCGAAATTTCCACGCACTTACCTACGACGCCAAGAAGCAACACATCCTGGCCTTAATGAATCGACCGCGATCATCCGAGTAGTAAACTTTTCGCTCCCGTTCTGAAAGAGGCAAAGGCTGGAGCGTTCGCTTACGGCGCTGAGCAAAGCTGGGCGATACATAGCAACGCCCCCACAGGCCCGCCGACACCGCGTGCTTTCTGTTTGCGGCACGCCACACCAGCGAATTTCCCCCGATGCAGTTTGACGTGTGCCCCTTCTTTCAACTACAACGCGAAGCGTCATGAAGATCTGGATCAACCGAGCGGGTCAAAATCTTGGGACATTCACTTTGGAAGAAGTTCAACGAGGCTTGGATCAGGGCCAGTTCGTCCCAGGGGATCTCGGTTGGCAGGAAGGAATGGAAACTTGGAAACCGCTTGCTGAGTTTCCCAGCCTTCGGATGCCGCAACCGCGACTTGAAACATCTTCGCTCGCACCGGTCGACCAGACCTCGCCCGATGTCCCACCGCCGTTAGCGGAGCAAACATTAACGACAATCGACGAAGATGGTCCGGCATGGGAACGACGACAGCAACTCGGGTTGTTTAAAGCGCTCACTCAGACATGGAAGGAGATACTTTTCAATCCGACTGTCAGTTTCGCACGGATGAAGACGAGTGGCGGGTTCACGACGCCATTTCTATTCAATCTTGCCATGGTGATAATCTGGGCGTTTTTCACTGTGATCTACCGGCTGCTTTTGACAGGTATGTTTGCTGCCGCCGGATCGATGCGCAACGACTCAAGCTACATGCTGGGTATTGGCGCGGGAACGTCGGCGTTTGTTGTCCTCCTGTTTTTAGTAGTCGCGATTCCGATGATTGTTGCGCTAAACTTCCTCTCCGCCGGAATTACGCATCTCTGCCTTGCCCTGTTTAAAGGAACTTCCAAGAATTACGAAGCCACTTATCGGGTGATCTGTTATTCCTACAGTGCTTGGATTTTCGCGCTGGTGCCGTGTGCCGGAGGGGTCGTCGCAGGTATCTGGGGCCTGGTATCTTCAATCATCGGTCTATCGAAGGTGCATAAGACTGAAACTTGGCGAGCTGCTGTCGCAGTCCTGCTCCCGATCTTTGTCTGTACAGGGTTGGTTGTCGCGTTATATGTCGCCATTTTGGCCGCGATCTTTTCCTCACTCCACAATGCAAATACTTAGGCGAAGCGTTCACCTGAGACCGTTGGCTCCGCAAGAGACCGACTTCGAGTTTCTTTTCCTGGTGGTGTCGTCCGTAGCCGCGGCGAGTTGTTTTGTTTGGCTAAGTGTGGGCCTGCCTTGGCCTGGATGCTGGTTTCGCCAGTTGACCGGGCTACCCTGCCCGACCTGTGGAGCAACCCGATCTGCCTTGTCGTTGGCACACGGAGACCTCATGGCGGCATGGCGGCACAACCCGCTGATCTTTGTTTGCTATGCCGGAATCATTATCCTGAACCTCTATTGCGCCGCCGTTTTGCTTTTCCAATTTCCGAGGCTGCGGCTAGCCAGCCTGCCATCTAATGTCAAACGTTGTTTGTGTGTACTCGTACTCGCCGCAGTGGCGCTGAATTGGCTTTACCTCCTCACCAACCGCTGACGGCAGCGCCTGAGTCACGGCAAAAGCGGGGCTGACGCCGTTTTGTTCAGCACAGAATAAATCGATTCCTTCGATCCCGTGACGCCGCATAGTTTCCAGCGCGATATCCGGACGATTGCAATCGCGGCTTAGATGGCCCAGTACAACGCGCCGGAGTTGGTCTCCCGCGATCGCTGCCACCAATTTTGCCGCGGCTTCGTTCGAGAGATGACCGTGCCTGGATAATATCCGCTGTTTCACTGACCAGGGCCGCTTGGTGTCCTCCTGCAACAGCCGCTCATCGTGATTCGTCTCAATGACCAGCGTGTGCACCCGCCGGATCCGCTCCAGCGCAAGCTTTGGTGCATAGCCGAGGTCAGTCAAGACCCCAATGGAGCCCGCATCCCCAGTGAAGACGAATGCTGTCGGATCAACTGCGTCGTGCGGCACGTAAAAACTTTGTATCTCAATGTCCTTTACCGAAAAGGCGCCACCGGTCATGAACAGGTTCCACTTCGGAAAATCGGCGAGGACTCCCCGTCGCAACGTTTCTGCAGTCAGCGGATTCGCATAGACCGGGATCCCGAACCGGCGACAGAAAATTGCCAGGCCGGCAATATGATCACTGTGTTCGTGCGTAATAAGAATGCCGTCCAAAGATTCCGGACGAACTCCAATCGTTTCAAGGCGCTGCGAGATCTGGCGCGCGCTGAATCCGGCGTCAACGAGGAGCCGGCACTGGTTGGTGGCGATTAACGAACAGTTACCTGCACTGCCGCTGCCAAGAACCGTCAAACTGAGCACGCGCCTATTAAAGCGCACTGTAGGTCCCGATGCCAATCATATTAAACGTAAGCGAAAGCTCCAGCTTTCGCCCGCATTTGCCGGCTGATTCCGACCTGCGCTCTGAAAAAAAACCTTGCCTTCCTCGCAGTTCCTCTTGAATTTCCGAAAGCCAACGCCGATACCGATGGACTCATCGATGCCAGTTGATCTTTGCCGTAATGTTAGGACTTCCGTTGATGCTTCTGAGCCCGCTGATATTTCTTCGCTAACACTCCCCCGTATGAATCGCTATGTAACTTATCTCTTCTTGGGCGCTCCAGGCAGTGGCAAAGGGACTCAAGGTAAAGTGTTCGGAGCGATCCCGCGATTTTTCCATTGTGCTTGCGGCGAAGTGTTTCGCTCCCTCGATTTGCGCACACCTATAGGGCAAAAATTTGTCGAGTATTCCAGCAAAGGGTTGCTTGTGCCGGACGATCTGACGGTTGAACTTTGGCGGAGAAAGATCGAAGCACAGGTGCTCGAGGCAGAATTTAAGCCCGATATCGACGCGCTGGTGCTTGATGGGATTCCCAGAAATGTCAATCAGGCCAAGCTCATGGAGCACTTGATCGATGTGAGACGGGTGTTTCACCTGTCATGTTCTAATCGGGACGAGCTTGTCCGTCGCTTACGAAAACGCGCGATTAAAGACAACCGGTTCGATGACGCCAGTGAAGAAGTGATCCGGAAGCGTTTGGCCACTTTTGAGGAAGAGACCAAGCCGGTACTGAATTTCTATTCCAGCCTGGTGACTAACGTCGATGCCCTTCAACCTCCCGTGAAGGTTCTCCAGGATATCCTTGGAGTGATTTGGGATACACGCGACGGGGTAATGACGTTCAACGCTTGACCGGTCGCGCAAGCGGAGATGGTCTGGAGGCGAGGGGTCTGCAAGCTTATAGCCTGCACGGGACTGGCGGATATATTCAATGAGCAGTAAGCCTCGGGTGGTATTTATCGGCAGCGGCGAGATCGGGCTCCCGACCTTGCAATGTCTCGCTAACTCTTCGTTGGTGAGCCTCGTGGGCATTGTGACGCAACCTGACAAACCTGTAGGTCGTTCTCAGGTATTGACGTCGCCAGCACCAAAAAGGATGGCGATCGCGCTCAGTTTGCCCATTCTGCAACCCCTTAAAATACGGCGAACCGAGGAATTGGGCCTGATCGAAAACCTTTCGCCGGACCTGATTGTTGTCATGGCATACGGTCAGATTTTACCGAAAGCGCTTCTGGAGATGCCGAGCCTGGCCTGTCTCAATTTGCACGCGTCGATCTTGCCCAGGCACCGAGGCGCTGCACCCATCCAGGCTGCGATCCTTGCGGGCGATCAAATGACCGGCGTGACCGTAATGTATATGGCAGAAGGCTTGGATACCGGTGACATCTTACTAACCAGATCGCTCCCTATCCGCCGCCGCGAAACTGCGGGGTCGCTACACGACCGGTTGGCAAAACTCGGACCCGAGGCGCTGGCACCCGCGTTGGACCTCATTTTATCACAGCAAGCGCCCAGGATTCCACAGGACAAGTCACAGGCCAGCTATGCTCCCAAACTCGAGAGCGAGTCAGGGATAATAAATTGGTCCCAAGATTGTTGGCACCTGGATCGGCTTGTACGAGCGATGGACCCCTGGCCGGGCGCCTTTACGCTCGTACATGCCGCGGACGACACAGTAAGAAAACTCAAAGTTCATCGGGCTTTGCCGATCCATCGTTTCGCTGGTGAACCAGGCGTCGTGATCCGGGTTGGAACTCGCGGCATTGTGGTTGCCTGTGGGAATGGGGCTCTATTGTTGCTGGAGGTTCAGCTTGAAGGCAAACGCAGGATGGCGGCGACGGAATTTGTGCGCGGGTTCGCATTGCCGGTCGGGACCGCGTTCGAGAACCCAAAACCGAAGATAGCCGAAGACAAAAGGTAAACCGCAGATTTCGCAGATTTGAGGAGTAGGGCAGACGGTCTCTGCCATCCACAATTTCGTTCCGGACGAATCCTTGCGTCAGATAACCCTGAACTCCTTGGTTTCAGTCATCTGTGGAATCTGTGAAATCTGCGGTTGCCTCTATCTTCAGCTTTTGGGTTTCACTAAGGTTGAGCGCTGCTGCCTCGCTTCGGCGCTTCGGCGTGCTCGACCTCCGGCGTCATTGCCACACCAACGGTTTGGCCGATCCGGAGAGGCACAGGCGGAGCGCCCAAAGGCTCGATGCGGACCGCAAATCGTTGCGGAAGACGAACCCAATCGACGGTTTGACTAATCGCGGGCAACAAGTCCGTCGAAACATTGCCAGACCCATCCTGAACGTAGACACCCCAACCGATGCTTCGGACCACTCCCTGGAACGGTTGATTCTTGTAGCCCATAAGCGACAAGTTAGCCCTTTGTCCGATTTCGATATGCGGCAATTGAGTCTCCTTGAAATATGCGGCGATCCAAAACGAACTCCGATCGACAAGCGCCATCAGCTGATTTCCGGCGGTGACGTAGGTGCCCTCGCTCGTATTCATGTTCGTGACATATCCATTCACGGGCGCGAAAACTTTTGTGTAGCTGAGGTTTAACCTCGCTGTCTCCAGGTTAGCTTTTGCGGAGATCAACTGAGCCTGTGCAGCAGCGAAGCTGTCTTGAGCATTCTGATAGTCCTGTTGCGGAACTACATGCTTGCTATAGAGATCGTATTGCCTATCGAGATTCTGCTGCTGCTGTTTCAAGTTGGCTTCGGCGTTGAGAACCTGCCCGGAGGCGACGTTCAGCAGAGCCTCGTAGTCGGCCGGATCGATCTCAAACAACAGGTCTCCAGTTTTCACCTCCTGGTTGTCGCGGACCAAGACGTGAATAATCGGGCCGGAAACGCGCGGCGCAATTCCAACAATATTCGCGCGAACCTGCGAGTCCCGGGTCCAAGGATTTTCCACATATTGCTGATAAAGAGACCACGCAGCCCATCCGGCCAGGCAAACGATGACGCAGGTAACCAGATAATTAAAAAGCCTCGCCTTCATGGTAAGCAGACGAATCCGATGATGCTGCTGAGCAGAATAACCAATGCGACGAAGAACAGTGGAAGATGCCAGACGTGGCGCGCAAGGCCCGTGCGTTCCATGATCGCGATGACAACCCAAGCTCCGACAAAACCCGACGTGCCGACCACGAAGATCCAGGGAAAGAGCAAGTCCATAAACCTGAACTCCGGCCGATTCACCGCTTCAAAAACGATCATAAAGCAGACCACGAATCGGATGGTAGCAGAATTCCCCAGTCGCCTCAATGGCCGCTTACGCCGGATGCGGTGCAGCCAAGGGCACAGGTTCATGTCGCCGTTGCCGCAAACGATCCATATAGAGGTAAATGATCGGGGTCGTGTAGAGCGTCAGCATTTGCGATACCGCCAGACCGCCGATGATTGCGATCCCGAGTGGTTGGCGGATTTCTGAACCGTCACCGTGGCCGATCGCAAGCGGAATCGCACCAAACATCGCGGCCAGGGTGGTCATCATGATTGGACGAAAGCGAACAATACATGCCTGGTAAATTGCATCGGCTGGGGAGAGATTTTGGTCGCGCTCAACTTCCAGCGCGAAATCGACCATCATGATGGCGTTTTTCTTCACGATGCCGATCAGGAGAATGATTCCTATGATTGAGACGATCGAAAGATCGACTTTGCAGATAAGGAGTGCAAGCAAGGCCCCCAATCCCGCCGAGGGAAGGGTCGACAGGATCGTGATGGGATGAATGTAGCTTTCGTAAAGCACGCCAAGTACGATGTAGACCGCAATGATGGCGGTCAGGATCAGCACCGGTTCCGACGAGAGAGAATCCTGGAAGACCTGAGCCGTTCCCTGGAAGCTGCCTCGAATCGTGTCAGGCATATTAATGTCCTGGGCTGCTTTCTGGATTATCTGTGTCGCCTGCTGAAGAGAAGTGCCGGGGTCTAAGTTAAACGAGAATGTGACCGCCGGAAATTGGCCTTGGTGATTTATCGCGGTCGGAGTATAGGAGGTTTCAAAGTGTGCAATGGCGCTAAGTGGAACTTGGATGCCGGCTGAACCGGATATGTAAATTTTGTCAAGAGCATTGGGATCTGCGAGATATTGCGGCGAGGCTTCAAGGATGACATGGAATTGATCCCGATCATTGTAGACGACCGAAACGGCCCGCTGGCCGAACGCACTGTATAACGCGCTGTCGACCTGCTGGGCCTGGATGCCGAGTTCAGATGCCTTGACCCGGTCCACCACAACGTTGGATTGCAACCCACGTTGCTGTTGATCGGTCGTCAAATCCTTCAATTTCGAGTTCTTTTGGAGGGCGGCCATCAGCTTAGGTACATAAGTATTCAGATCGTCCTGACTAGGACTTACCAGCGAATAAATGTATTGGCCCTTTGTAGCTCGGCCGCCGATACGGATATCCTGCGCAGCCTGCAAGAAAACGCCGATCCCCGGTATTCTGGATGTTTTCCCTCGTATCCTGGCGACCACCTCCGTAGCGGTTAAATCTCTCTCCGTGCGCGGCTTTAAAGTAATAAACATTCGGCCGGTGTTTCCGCTTCCACCGCCCCCACTGCCTACAGCAGAAGTGACAGAAGCAACGGCAGGGTCACGTTTCACGATATCAGTTACCAGATTCTGTTTCTCTACCATCGCATTGAAAGAGATATCCTGCGCGGCTTCGGTTATCCCCATGATCATCCCGGTGTCCTGTTGGGGGAAGAACCCTTTCGGTACGACATTGTATAGCCAGACCGTGAGGCAGATCGTTGCCGCTGTAACGAGCAACATAAGAAAAGAATGCCGTAACACCCACCGCAGTGAGCTTGAGTAGAACCCGAGCATGCCTTTGAACACGGTTTCAGTAGCGCGGTAGAACCAACCCCGAAATTGTTCTGGTTTTTCCTCTCGCAATAAGCGGGAACAGAGCATCGGAGCGAGAGTTAGTGCTACAACTGCCGAAACCAGGATCGCTACGCTAAGCGTCACGGAAAACTCGTGGAATTGCCGTCCGATGATTCCGCCCATAAACAGCAGCGGAATGAACACCGCTACCAGTGAGATACTAATTGAAACAACGGTAAAACCAATCTGGCGTGCACCTCTGAGAGTGGCCTCGAGCGGCGTTAGTCCTTGCTCCAGGTGGCGAACGATGTTTTCGATCACGACGATGGCATCGTCGACCACGAAACCAACGGAGACGGTAAGCGCCATCAGTGAAATGTTGTCGAGGCTGAATTTCAGGAGATACATCATCGCGAACGTACCGGCCAAGGAAAGCGGGACAGTAATGCAAGCGATGAATGTCGTGGATACGCGACGGAGGAACAAAAAGCAGACCATTACGACAAGAGCGATGCTGATCAGGAGAGACGTTTGCACGTCAGCAACCGAGGCCCGAATCGTCGTGGTTCGATCGCTCTGGATCTCAAGATGGATCGCCGGTGGCAACCAGCGCTGCAATTGGGGAAGAATGGCTTTTATGCGATCCACCGTTTCGATGACGTTCGCGTCTGCCTGCTTACGAACGAACATCACGACGGCTCGCTTGGAATTGAACCAGCCGGCCTGAAGCCTGTCTTCCGTCGCATCGATCGCACGGCCGACCGCGCTCAATGGAATGGGAACGCCATTTCTCTCGCCGATGATAAGGTTTTTGTAGTCATTTGCGGTGAACAGTTGATCGCTCGCATTCATCGTGAAGCTTATGCGATCCCCGTCAATGGATCCCTTGGGTTCATCCTTGTTCTGGCCCTGGAGAACTGTGCGAACGTTATCGATACTCAGCCCCATCGAGGCCAGGGCTGCAGGATCAACCTGGATGCGCACCGCCGACTTGGCGCCGCCTCCGACATCTACCTCGCTTACTCCGGGTATCTGCGACATCGCGGGCACCAACAGCTCTTCGGCCTGATTATAAATTTGTGACAACGGTACCGTGTCCGATGTTAAGGCGAGGATCAGCACCGGAGTATCGTTCGGGTTGGCCTTTCGATAGTTCGGTGGGCTTGGGAGGCCTGGTGGTAGTTCGCTCGAGGCCGCATTAATTGCCGCCTGAACATCGCGCGCAGCTCCATTGATATCTCGGCTAAGATCAAACTGAAGCGTAATGCGAGTTCCATTCAGTTGACTCACTGAGGTGATCTCGCTAACGCCGGCGATGTTAGCGAACCTTCGCTCCAGCGGTGCGGCTAAAGACGTCGCCGCCGTGGCAGGATCTACGCCCGAGTAGTTGGCGCTTACGTTGATTGTTGGGAAATCAACCTGCGGCAAAGGCGCCACCGGCAAGAACCGGTACGCAACCATCCCCGTCAGCATTAAGCCGACAGCAAGGAGCGAAGTCGCGATCGGCCGGCGAATGAATGG
>DASZGG010000299.1:0-4327 GCA_035939025.1 Chthoniobacterales bacterium
CGCGCGATGTCGGAACTTCCACAATCTCCACTCGAATTCCCGCCTTTTCTAATTCTGTGCGGAATTCTTCGGAAAGACCGGAGTCGGAAATCAGATGGTGCCCTTTGCCAAGCGCCGAGACTGGATAGCTTCTAACTTTCCCAGCTTTCGTGCTGTCCGCCAGAATGATCACATGATCGGCACGCGTGATCATCGCGTGTTTCACATCCGCGTCAAACGGGTTCACTGTCGTGAATCCGCGCTGAAGGCTAAAACCGTTGACACCGATGAACGCTATTTCCGCGTTCATCGCGTGGATCATCTCGACCGCTGTGGAGCCAATGATCGAATGTTGAATCTGGCGAACGATTCCACCGACGATCGAAAGCTGAATCTTCGGGTAGGTCAGCAAGTGATACGCTATCCCAACGTCGTTGGTCGTGATGTGCGCTTCCAAGTCCCGAGGCAAGCTTTTCGCCAGTGCCCAGGTGGTCGTCCCTGAATCGACGAAAACATGGATGCCAGGTTTGATGTACGCTCTCGCCGCATTGGCAATCGCCGCCTTCAGGGATAAGGCTTCCGAGGCGCGATCATTATAGCTTTCGTCGCCGACCTCCTGCGACAGGCTTCGTGCGCCGCCGTAAGTGCGGACTAACACGCCGCGATGTTCCAGCTCGGCCAGGTCCCTGCGAATCGTCATCTCCGATACACCAAATCGGTTCGCCATTTCCAAAACGCTCAATTCGCCGGCATCTCGGAGCAGCGCCATTATTTCCCGTTCTCGGATCTTTCCCTTCATATCCCCGCCAGGAACTGGCGGCCTCGTCTTTCATTGGTTTCAGTGCCGGTGTGGGAGTACATAAGTCAGGTCGACCTCAATTTTACGACCGACGTTTGAACGACAATGATGGTTAACACCAGCATGATCAACGAAAGCGCAGTCGAAAATCCGGTGTTAAAAAATACAAATCCCTGGCGGTAGATGTAAAAGCTCGCTGATTCTGTTGAACTGCCCGGACCGCCGTACGTCATCGTGTAAACCTTGTCGTACTCACGAAATGCGTCCATCCCTCGAATGAGAACACAGATCAACATCGTGTTACGCAATGCCGGAAAGGTGATGTGCCAAAATTTCTGAAATCCGGATGCTCCGTCCAGTTCCGCCGCCTCGTACGGATCTTTCGGTAAAGCCTGGAGACCACTGTATAAAAGTAGGATGACGAATGGTGTCCATTGCCAAAGATCTGCAACGATGATCGACATAAGCGCCCAACTGCCGTTGGACAAAAACGCGAAACGTCCGATCCCAATCGCGGCCAGGAAATAGTTCACCAGGCCGGTCTGGTCGTTCAACATGAACCGCCACAGGAGACCCACGATGATCGGCGTGATCATCATCGGAAGCAGAAATATTCCCAGAACCAAGTTCCCACTCTTGTTCAGCCGATTCAATAAGACTGCAATGAGAAGACCGAGTGAGAATTCACAAAAAACGGATCCCAAAGTGAACTTCACGGTCATCAAAAGCGAATTCAGAAACATCTGGTCCTTGAAGGCTTGCACAAAGTTGTTTAAGCCCACGAACGAACTTGTGTCCGGATCGGACAAGCTATAGTTCGTGACACTGATGTAGCAGGAATAGAGAAGAGGAAACGTGTTGACTAGCAGCAGTATCAACGTGGCCGGCAGCACGAGTAGATAGTAGGCTTTGTGGCTGTAGCTTTGGCGAGTGGCTATTGGCACGGGGGATTAGAGGCAGAGCCTCGGTAGGCGAACCGTTCCGTTCGCAACCCCTTAAAATTCACAAATTACCAAACTTGTCGATCAAAATCGCGCAAGAAGAACAGCGAAAATGTTTTATTCAAACATTATTATGTTTGACTCGTCGTTTTCCATCTCCTACTTTTCGCGGCGATTCCCAATCGTTCACAAAAATATGATTTCCCCCAAATCGGGCAGTTCGCGCCTTTGCATTAGTAAAGTGCGCTCCGACTCCGGGATCGGAGCGGATGATATCCGCTCACCGGCAGTCTCAAGAAGGATGTTCATTTCGAACATTTTGAAAATCGTCTCAATCTCCGCGCTTTCCGCGACATCATTGATCGCCGGCTTCGGCTTCAACCCACCTTCAGCGCTCGGCGCTGACAAACCTTTCGATGGAACAGAGGTCAGGGCTCTCGTTTTCCGAAGCCTGGACGGCGACTATATCGCCGGCACTTTGGCTCCTCGATTGAAGAGCGAAACCGGTATCACACTCACGGTGGATCAAGTGCCGTACGAAGAGGTTCGGGCAAAGCAGCTCGCAGACCGGGCCGGCGCAAAGCGATATGATATCCTGAACACGACAACGGAATGGTCGTACGAATACCGTAAATTTGCCGCACCGCTCAACGATTACATCGGCAAGGCCGGTTATCCGGACATCGAGGCGGATGATATCATTCCTTTCGTGTGGAAGGCGTTCAATCCCGGGAAAAAGATTGCCTGGATGCCGTACCAGCCGGACACGCGCATCTTTTTCTACAGAGCTGATCTGCTGCAAGCCGCAGGAATCCAACCGCCGAAGACCTGGGATGAACTTTTAGCGGCTGCAAAAGCACTAACCAAACCGGCCGCGGATGGTAAGGATGCTCAATATGGATTCATCTTTCCCGGCCAGCGCGGCTGGAATCTGACGTTAGCCTGGATTCCATTCGTCTATGCAGCCGGTGGCGATATTTTCAAAGATGGAAAACCGGCGTTTGACAGCCAGGCCGGCGTTGACGCTTTGCATCTCTTGATTGAACTGCAAAAATACTCGCCGCCCGACGTCATTTCGTTCGGCGAGCATGAAGTGAATCAGTCAGTTCTACACGGTCAGGTTGCAATGGGAGTGAGCGCATCGGCGATCACGCCGGAAATTGAGGCTCCCGACTCACCGATTAAGGGCAAGGTGACCTCATCCGGTTTCCCGCTCCAATCTGCGGACACCAAACCGAACCACTCTGCCGCACTGGGCGGCTGGGCATTCGGAGTTTCTGACTATTCCAAGCACAAAGACGCGGCGGCTTACGTTGCCATGTGGCTGGCGAGCCGTCCGATCGTCACGGAAATGCAGACTCACGGCCGGCAACATGCGGCTCGTTTGTCAATGGCGAAGGATCCAGGGCTGCTCGCGGTCAACCCGCACATTCCGGCGATCGTCGACATTTTAACGAACGCGGAAATCTTTTTCCGCGGTTCGCAAGGGGCTGCCATCGGCGAGTTGCTTAACGTACGGGTCGCACAGGCGGTGGCCGGCGAGATGAAGCCCAAGGAGGCCCTCGACGCCGCCGTGGGCGACATCAACAATTATCTCTCTTCACATCCAGGGGAGTAAACAATTCCTTCTCCCGGTCGCAGCGGATCGGGAGAAGGAATCTTCTTTGCCGGCATGGTCCGACGCCGGGCTGGCGAAGGGTTGCGATGAAAATGGGCTTGCAGGATAGCCGAATGTTAAATTCCAACATCCGAGCGTCGATCTCGAACTGGAGCGGGAACGCCATCTTGCTGGCCTATCTGCTGTTTACGGTGATTCCGATTGCCTGGTTTCTGATCGCATCGATCGAACCTCCTTCGGCCATTCAATCACCAAACCCATTCACCCTCTTCAAGCCGACCTTGCAGAACTATATCGACGTGTTTGCGAAGCTGAATCTGATGAGATTTATCTTCAACAGCCTTATTATTTGTTCTGTTTCCACCGTCGTTTCGACTCTTGCCGGCGTTCCTGCGGCGTACGGGTTTGCTCGATTGAAAACTCGCGGCATGGAACGGCTTTCCCTATGGATCCTCTCGAACAGAATGTTGCCGCCGATCGCAGTCGTTATTCCGGTGTACCTGCTCCTCGGCCAGTTAGGGATGCTCGATACCCGAATCGGTCTGATTATCATCTATTCCGCGTTCAATTTGCCTTACGTCGTCTGGACCATGATCAGCTTTTTCGAAGAGATTCCGATCGAGCTCGATGAGGCGGCGGCGCTGGATGGGTCCACAATTCTCGGGACCCTTTGTCGGATCATGGTTCCAATCGCTGCCCCGGGAATAATCGCGACCGCGATTTTCGCGTTCATCCTCTGCTGGAGTGAGTTCCTGTTTGCGGTAATTCTTACGAGTAGCACGGCTCAGACTCTGCCGGTCGCCATCGCTTCGTTTGTTACGGATCGTGGGATTGAATGGGGCAAAATGTCCGCTGCAGGCAGCGTCCTTATTGTTCCGCTCACTGTGCTGTTCTATTCGATACAACGATTTCTCATCCGCGGCCTGAGCTTCGGCGCCATCGCCGGATGAGGTTGGAGCCAGTCGGCGATTTGCTTCGGCCTCCATCCGC
>DASZGG010000300.1:0-6133 GCA_035939025.1 Chthoniobacterales bacterium
GACTCGCCGGACTCAACCGTGCCAGCTAGACCCTTGCGAAGCATGCACACCGGACAGAATTTCATCGCTCGAGAAAGCTCATTGCCGCAACTCGGGCAGGTGTGTCTGTCGTCGGTATTCACGGTCCTAACCGCCCTTCAGTCGCAACCTGAGCCGAAAGCAACACCACGCTCCACCGAGTGGTGCGAAATCGGCCAGTACGGCCCATGGCAAACTGTTATCCTGTTGCACGAGCAATCGCGTGTTGGGTTACACTAGCGCGTTAAGCCCATCTTCGACAGTTCGAAAAATCAGGTTGTTGTCGCTGAACGACTTACCTAACTAAGGACAAAGTCTCTTGGCACTACATTTCTTGCCCGGACGCTATTCCCTGGAGTTCCCGCAGTGTAGGTCCGGCAACAGCAGAGGCCGAGGACGAGGACGATTACGATCAAAGAAACTCGCCTAAAACGACACTCGAAGCCCGTCGTTCGCCAGGATCGCCAATGTTTCGGGCAAATCCTGCCTCGCGTCCTGATTGACTGATTCCAGGTTGTCGAGCAATTCTGGCGCAAAATGAGTGAGTAGAAGCTTCCGCACTTTTCGTGTACCGAGAAACCGAAACAGTTCGCGTGGCGGAAAATGTGCAAGTTCGCTGACCAGCAGGTCCACAGGATCGCCAAGTTGTGACTCCAAATCTGTCGGCCAACCAAGATCTCCCGAAAGCACCAGGCGAAAATCGGAATGCTCGATCCGAAGACTGTACGATCTGAACCTGCGAGGTGCGAATTTCTCGGAGAGAGATCGCAGATGCGTCGTTTCCCGCGGGTAGATTTTCAATCCAAACTCTTCGAAGAATTGTTGCGTTTCCCAAGCAACGAACTTTAATTCGAAAGGCATAAAAGCGGGCCCCAGGTAAATTGCGTCGAGCCATAGTTGCAACGGCTTTGACAACTCTTCCGGCAGAAAAATCGTCAGGGGGCTCTTGCGCTGCGAGAGCCATAGAGATTGAATCAACATGGGTAAGCCGCCGGTATGATCTGCATGACCGTGAGTAAGCAAAACCGCGTCGATACTGTTCACCGGAAATTCCGCTTCGATGAGCGACCGACTGCAAGGCTCACCAGCATCGATCAGCACCGCTCGATCGAGCACGGAAAGCAGCAAACTGGAGTGGCCGCGACCGGAAACGGGAAATCCGCAGGCCGAACCGACAACGAAGATCTCCGCCATTGATGACGGTACACTAAGTGTGCCGTCTCGCATCTAATGGTGATGTCGTCGCGTTCATAATGGGCTGCCGACGAGTACGACCATAAGGGTAAGCGAAGGCTCCAGCCTTTGCCATCGCGCGCCACGCAGGGCAAAAGCTCGAGTCTTCGCTGACAATCGTCTGGTTTCTGGCGGTTTTTTCAAAGTGACGAAAATTAGCTTTTTTTTAATTGGAAAAGCTTGCCACGTGTCCGAATCCCGCATAAAAGCAACCTCCATGCGCAAAAAGCTGTTCGTGGTAGCCGCGTTAGGATTGATTGTTGTGCTTGCGCAGGCCGACCCGGGTGCGGCCCTAACACGGCTGGCGGACGGTTTTGATTATCCGGTTGGGAAACCGAATGCCGATCGATATCGAATTTCTCGCGGATTCACGCCTCATGGTCACTTGGGCGAGGATTGGGTTGGGCAGGGCGGCAGCGGCACCGATCTCCGTGATCCAGTCTATGCCATCGGGAATGGCGTCGTGACGCTCGCTAGAGATTTCCGTCGAGCATGGGGAAACGTGATCGTGGTTCGCCATGCCTTTATGGAAGACGGTCAGGTTAAGTACGCTGATTCGTTGTACGCGCACCTCGACCGCATCCTGGTGCGGGAAGGGCAACAAGTCGCCCGCGGACAACAGATCGGTACGATCGGAAACGCCCACGGGCTTTATGCGGCCCACCTTCACTTCGAGGTTCACAAGAACCTTGCGATCGGTGTGGTCCACACCATGTTCTCAGGTGATTTATCCAATTACTACGTCCCTTCTGAATTCATCAAATCGCATCGTACGCTTCAGGCGGGGAATCGGCTGACAGCGGTGGCCATGAACAACTACGTCATGCCGAGTTTTGCCGGTATTCCCGCGCTTCCGTCTGTCACTCCGGCTATAGATTCCAAAGTATCGGCCGATTGGCGGCGCTAATCCTAGCCCGCAAAAATCACCCAAAAGCCGAATCGACGAGCTCACTGCGGGCTAGGAAGCTCTTAAACAGAGGCTGCGCCTCTGTTTAACCCAAATTCCGAAATTTGGAATCGTCCTCGTCCTCGGTGCATTGGGTTCCGTGACCGCAAATAGACCGATGTCCTGCAACTATTTTGTTCAGTTAGTCTGATTGCGAAACGAATCGGGATGCTCGAGGACGAGGACGACGACGAGCACGAGGACGACTCCTCAAATTCGGAATTTAGGTTTAAGAGCCTGTTTTAAACCCGGAAAGTTCCGCTGCTACAGCCTGCATGCCTGACAAATCTCTCAGGATTTGTCAGGCATGCAGGCTTCCTGCTGAAATCTGAACTCAACTGCGCCTGAGTTTGTACTCGTAACTGTCTACCAGCGCGAGCCAACTGGCCTCAATGATATTTTCTGAAACACCGACGGTGCACCAATTATCGTGGTGATCCGTCGAATCGATCAGCACTCTGGTGCGCGCTCCCGTACCCTGGTTGCTGCCGATGATCCGCACCTTGTAGTCATCAAGCGTCACCGCCTCAATGCTTGGATATAGTGGGACCAAAGCCTTTCGGAGCGCTGCGTCCAAAGCGTTCACAGGTCCGTCTCCTTCAGCCACGGTATAGACATCCTCGTTCTTCAGACGAAGCTTCACTGTCGCCTCGCACGTTTCATACATGTTTCTGACTGAGCGGATGTAAGTACAGTGGTATTCTAACAGTTCCCAAAAAGTTTCGACTGGTCCCAGAATGCGGCGAATCAGCAGCTCGAAGGAGGCTTCGGCTGCCTCGAACTCATAGCCCAGATTTTCGAGTCGTTTGACCTCTTGCAAGATCGCGATGACGTTCGCAGATCCCTTCTCAAGCTCGAATCCAAGTTCGCGGGCCTTTGCGCGCACGTTGCTTTGACCGGAAAGCTCAGAGACAATAATGTGCTGGTGATTCCCGACCTCGCTCGGTTCAATATGCTCGTAACTTCGGGCTACCTTTTGAACCGCGTGCGCATGCAGCCCCCCCTTGTGGGTGAATGCTGTGGATCCGACAAAAGGCGCTCGAATGTTGTGCTGGCAATTCGCCAATTCATCGACAAACAACGACAATTCCCGGAGCCGGCTCAATTCGGGTACGACCGGATTCCCAAGCTTCAGCTGAAGATTAGGAATAACACTCGTTAAATTGCAGTTCCCGGTCCGTTCACCGTATCCGTTGATCGTGCCCTGAACTTGAACTGCGCCCGACCGGAGCGCTGCTAAAGCGTTCGCTACTGCAAGCTCGCAGTCGTTGTGGGTGTGAATGCCGATAGGAATCGGCAGCGCTCGAACGACTGCGGAAGTGATCTCGGATACCTCATGGAGCATCGCACCACCATTCGTGTCGCAAAGCACAATGACATCAGCTCCGCCTTCGGCTGCGGCTTCAATAGCGGCCATTGCCTGGTCTGAATCGTCCTTGTAACCATCAAAGAAATGTTCTGCGTCGAACATGACCTCTTTTCCCTTCGACTTCAGATAGGCCACCGATTCCCGAATCATCCGCCGGTTTTCTTCGGTTGTTACGCCCAGGATCTGCTCTGCATGCAATCTCCAGCTTTTGCCGACGATCGTTACCGTCGGAGTTTCGGCGGCCAGAAGAAGCGCGATCTGAGGGTCCGCTGCCGGCTCGGCGTTCGCCCGGCAGGTGCTGCCAAAGGCGCAGATCTTCGCGTGGCGCCACTTTCTCTTTTTGGCCGCGTCGAAGAAAGCGATGTCTTTTGGGTTGGATCCCGGCCATCCACCTTCGATGTAGTGAATCCCAAACGCATCCAGCTTTTCAGCGATACGAATCTTGTCGTGGACGCTGAAAGAAATGCCCTCGGCCTGCGTGCCGTCTCGCAGGGTCGTATCATAGATCATGATCTGATTCGGATTCATACAAGTGGGACTGATTCGGTATCTCAGCATTGAGGAGTTTGCAAGACGTTCGTATCGCAAGCAGCGATAAACGCGCGGTCATTGTCACCGCCTGACAGTCACGGGCGTTCCCACCCGCGCAGCGTAAAAGAATCGCTCCGCCTTGGATTCCGGCATGCGAATACATCCGTGCGACGCCGGGTAACCGGGTAAGTAGCCGGCGTGAAGGCCAACTCCCCCCACAATCCGCAGAAAGTACGGCATCGAAGCGCCGATGAACGTTGAACCGGGCGGACGCGAGTCCTTTCGGACATCGACGTTCTCTTTCACGATAGTTCCATCCCGCACATAAGCTCCGTATATGCTTGAACGATGGTCGATATCCTTCTCAATGACGGAAAATCGTCCGGCAGGAGTGTCGTACCCCTCGCGGCCGGTAGAAACAGGTGCAGTCAAAACCACTTCACCCTTGCTGTAGAGATAGGCGTGTTGATCGACCAGATCTATCAGAATAGCGACTTTCCCGGTCGGCTTCCGTGCGAGGTCGTATGTCAGGTTATCGAATTCTGCGCAACCACCCAACAAGAGCACGGCCGACAATAGGCCGAACCGCAAAAGCTTATTCATCTCGCTATTGTATCGCCATGTCTGAGGCGATCAATCTCAAGACAAGACGAAATCCGCGCCAGTGCGGCGATCTGGAAGCCCGAAGGGCGGGTGAGATAATAGCCTGGGGTGGAGCGAAGCGGAGCCCCGAGAATGCTAAACGAATTCTCGTAGCCGGCTTGGATGCGGCGATCTGGAAGCCCGAAGGGCGGGTGAGATGACAGCCTGGGGTGGAGCGAAGCGGAGCCCCGAGGATGCTAAACGAATCCTCGTAGCCGGCTTGGAATGCAGCGATTCTGGAAGCCCGAAGGGCGGGTGAGATAATAGCCTGGGGTGGAGCGAAGCGGAGCCCCAGGAATGCTAAACGGGCTCAGCGCTGAAAGCGCGGCGGAATATCTTTGCGCACGTCTCTCAATCCCACACGTATTGCTCTTCGAAAGATATTTCGTAACGACGCAGGAACTGCCGAAATTCGTCCTGAAAAGTGACCTTGAGATGGTGATCCGCTTGATTTTGGATGTATCGAATGAGTGCTTGGACCTGCGATTGCCCCACTGAGAAACAGCCGTACCCGCGCTGCCAAGCGAACTTTTCTATACCTTGGGCCTTAATCCATCGTGAGGAATGGCTCTTGAGCGTCTCGACTATTTTCGCGACATGTTGTGTGCGCGAGAGGTGGAACAAAGCGTGAACGTGATCGGCTGTTCCGCCGATGGTTAGAGATGGACAGCTCGCCTCACGAAGGATTCCACCCAGGTAAGCATGTGTGCGAAGCATAATGTCATTTTGAGCAAGGAAGGGATGGCGCTCTTTCGTTGAAAAGATGAGATGCACTAGCAGACAAGAAAGGGATTGCGACATGATAATAACATAAAATATTTCTGATATTTAGTCACGCAATTTTTCCACCGCGCCTGCAGCGCTCGCTCTTTTTCTAAATGATCCTGGGCCTTGCAGCCC
Organism: Chthoniobacterales bacterium; assembly: GCA_035939025.1. Taxonomy (GTDB): domain Bacteria; phylum Verrucomicrobiota; class Verrucomicrobiia; order Chthoniobacterales; family JAFAMB01; genus JAFAMB01. Next base: position 5,640 of record DASZGG010000300.1, read on the forward strand.
AGGCTATTATCTTGATGTGCCTTCGGTGCCAGTTGAAGAATTCTCGTGGCCGGCTTGGATGCGGCGATCTGGAAGCCCGAAGGGCGGGTGAGATAATACCCTGAGGTGGAGCGAAGCGGAGGTCCCAAGGCATTAATAACATTTAATTTGATATGTTATGATAATGTGCGACTACTATTTCACGCTGTCTTATGCCGCCCAAGTTCGGAAATTACCTGTTTACTAACCTGAAAGGCCAGGCACCCGAACTGTCTCAGACTCCCTCTGGCGATTTCCCGCAGGCCTTAGACCAATTGAATGAACAAAGGATTGTCTTGCGCCGAGAAGATATTCGCACGGACGATCCTGGGGCACCAGAGCTGGATTGGTCGAAAGTCGATCAAGAAGAAATCGCGCTTCAATTGAAGGATACTCAGGGGATCTTAGATGGACGCGTAACGGTCAAGGCGTCAACGTTGCAACGGATTCATCCGAAACTGTTGCCGGTCCAACTC
>DASZGG010000301.1:0-2985 GCA_035939025.1 Chthoniobacterales bacterium
TCATTACATTGAGTGAAGCTTTTCTTTAAAACGTGAGAATCGAAGAAAACATCCACTTAATCTTCCAAATCCTGACGGTGCGGTCCAGACGAACTGGGAAAAGTCGGGCCTGCAGCAGGGGCGCGCTATGCCCGGGCTCTAGAGACGCAGCCACTCTCCCAAAATCTTAAAAAGTTTTAGCCATAAACTCACCCGCTGAAAAACAAATGAGCACTAATCTTAACCTACTTCGAGAGAACTACTGCCGGCCTGCCACCGTCATCGGCAAAACAAACCACTACCTCTTTCCCTTGGAGCAAGAGTGCGACCAGGGAAAGACCCTCCTCGCAAGAGCACCGGTACCACACTTTCACATTCAAGAGTTCGATCCGTCCGGTCTTGAACAGACTTATCGAGACGATGCTACCGGTGCGGAACTCCCGGTGTTTGCCATTTTCAACCTCGAAGGCAACCATCAATTCGCTTTCGAAATCACAACAGAGTCTGTTCCGACAAGCGCCGACCCCACCAGCCTGTTTGCACACATTCCATTTAAGAAGACCCAAGCGTTCGTAAAGAAGATCAACGAGCGCAGGCTGAAGGCTGAAGGCATGTTTAGGTCAGTGTCTGTTATGCTGGGAATAATGCTAGGGATAATCTCTGTGGCAGTTTACGTCTTCTCGCAAACCACTGGAATGGCGAGCGGATTAGCTCTCTTCGTACCTTTAGCAGGATCGGCTCTTGGCAGCCTTCTCGCATACTCATTGTGCGTGTCCGTACTGGACTGGGTTTGCCCGCGGAAGAAACTGGTGCTCATCGCAGAATTTGACGGCGTTCTTCCCAAGGAGGCCAGGGAAAAAGCACGCGCGGTTAAAGACCACTTCGACAACCTCTATCTCATAATCGACCAGCAAAACCGTTGGAAAAGCGCACTCCTCCGCGATCCGAGGCCGCGTGCCTTAGACCCGCTTCTGATCGGTGAGTTAAAACAAGGTGACCGACACAAATTCTTTTTAATTCACCAATTTGATCTAACTGAAGCAGAGCAGTACCTCGCTGACGAATTTGCTACGAAGCCGGCAAGCGCTTTTGGCCGTCCCCCAACCGCCGAGATCTGATACGATTTCCGTGGATTTTCGGCGTGAGTGCACGGCGGTGAGAGTCGAAATGCAGATAGCAGTAGTCAGTTTGGGGCAGAAGAAGGTGGAATAAACCGTGGGTCAGCCAGCAATTGGCTTCCCGGAGTTGGGGACTGATGTGTACAAGCTACCTCCCTCAGTCTGAGCGCGTTGAGCGCGTCTAGAATCCTTGAAAAGCAAAACTGGTTGCAAATGAGTCAAGTTTTTTTCTGTATCCGCACATTATCATTAGGTGGTTTTGCTTTTCAAGGATTCTATGAGCGGGACCGCGGAACCTAAAGGTACTGGATTCCCACACCACCTGTAAATGCACGGACGAATCAAGGGCCCAAACGCAGTATGCGTGAGCACCGCCAGAGCGCTGATCCAGACCCTTAACAAATTCGGTCCCGCAAGAGCGAGGCCGGTTCACCCAATCGGCACTGTTCCCAAGGCGACCTTGAGTACATTAAATCTCGCCGGTCTGAGGCGCGGCCTCGCTAGACAATCAAGCTCGCTAAAAGAACGCCCGCCAAACCAAGGATCGACAGCAACGTTTCCATTGTGGTCCAATATTTGAAAGTCTCTACCACGCTTAAGCCAAAGTATTCCTTCACCAGCCAGAAACCGGCATCGTTCACATGGGAAAGGATCAGCGAACCCGAGCCCGTCGCAAGGACCAGCAGTTCGCGGTTTACCGTTGTGTTGTTCTGGATCAGCGGAGCAACGATCCCGGCTCCGGTGATGGTGGCCACGGTGGCCGATCCGGTAGCGATGCGGACCACCGCCGCAGCGGTCCAAGCCAATAGCAGCGGCGAAAGGTGTGCGTTCGTCGCCCATTGACCAATGGCGTCGGCTATCTTGGTCTCCAGTAACACTTCCTTGAATCCTCCACCGGCACCCACAATCAGGATTACCGCTGCGATTGGTTCCAGGCTCCTATTCAGCGTGCGCTGAATCTCGTCGAGACTTTCGCCCAGGCGGACGCCCAACGCGAACACTGCAACGACGACCGTAATAAACAGCGCGACAATCGGGTTGCCGATCACGTCAAGAGCAGCCTTCATAGGTCCTTGCGCAAGCAAAAGGTCCGCTACTGAGCGTCCCATCATCAGGACGGGCGGCAGAAGGATTACCAAGAGAACCCCACCCAGACTCGGAGTCCGATGCGCAGTTTCCGCAGTGACTGCTGTGATCTCGTCTACTGGACTGATGTGCGGCCCGCTTTGCCCGGTGGATTTTCGGATTGCGCGGCGGAGGTCAAAAAATTTCGCGAGCACGGAGGCAAATACGGGCCCCGAGATCAGCCCGACCGGCAAGCCGATGACTAACGCATACAGGATCGTTTTGCCGGCGTCAGCGTGGAAGGTAGCGACCGCCAATGTTGGAGCCGGGTGCGGCGGAGTCATCCCATGCGCGATGGAAAGACCGGCAAGCATAGGTAAGCCGAGGCTCAGAATCGGCACGTCCATCTTCTTGGCCATCACGAACGCTAATGGTACCAGGAGAACAAACCCGACTTCGAAAAACAACGGCAAGCCAATCAGAAAGGCCGCAAAAAAAAGCGTCCAAGGGACGTATTTTCGTCCGCCGATTGAGATCATGGCGTTAGCAAACGCGTCAGCACCCCCGGAAGAGACTAACAATCCGCCTATCATCGTTCCGAGACCGATGACGATACCGACAAAACTCAGTATGTCGCCGAATCCTTTGGAAAACCCCGCGATCGCTTGAACCGGATCGATCCCACAGGTTACGGCCAGCCCCCAAGAGACGAACATGAGAGCGAGAAATGGATGCCATTTGAACCGTGCTACGAGCAGGACCAACAGAAGGATCCCGACTAAAGCCGCCGATAATCGAAACGCTTCTGGGTTCATTCGTGCAG
>DASZGG010000302.1:0-5151 GCA_035939025.1 Chthoniobacterales bacterium
AGCTAAAATCGCTGGCTAGGTTAGATCAGCCGGAACACTACCCTGGCTAGGTTTTGGCCGAGTACAGCCAAACAGATGGGTTCTTCCGGGGAAGCATTGCCGAATCAACGCATTGGATGGTGTTGCATCGACCGGTTGAGCTGGCAGCGTTAATCAGGACCCAGCCCACGAAATTGCAGGTCTCGAATGCCTTTTTGCAAAAAAGAAGGATTCCGGTGGGGATGACAATGCCCGCCAGAAGCTAGGTAGTGTCCTAATTTGAATGGGTGCGGACCTGAGTCCTATTTTGCGTGGTGTACGAATAGCGACAGCCCCAAGAGGACCGCACCGACCACAATCAGAAGAGCCCCGGCCTGAACGCTCTTTTCGCTGCCCTCGGTACGGAACCGTGTGTAAATGCCCACCAAAGCGAGCCCGGCAACAATCAGAACTGTTCCCATGATCGCGGGTAAATCGTTGATCGTCATTGCTTCCTCCTCGCTTCCGCCACTATTGCCGCTCTTACGGCCTCACGCGGCCCTGTAATGCCGCCCACATGCAGCACGGCGAAGAACCGTCGCTTGCCGTCCGGGCGCTCATAGCTCCATGCGTAGGCGCGTTTCGCGTCCCGGTGTCCGGTTAGGGGAATCTCCCCGAGGCTTGGATACTGAGCTATACGGGGAGACCAACGAAAAAGACTCATGGGGGCCGCGTTCCCTCTGGCCGACCCGTCGATTTCGGGTCAACTCCGGGAAGTCGCCAAACCGGAAGAGTTCCGGCTAGTACTTAACCTTACCGATTAGCGCGTTTATCAGGAGCTGGGCTAGTTGCGCCTGTTTTCAAAACGGCGCGTAGTGGGTCAGTTCGAAGTTCGCTCACTCTTGGGTCTGTGAAGAACCAGGCCCCCACCGATTACCAGAAGCAGAACTGGAACTATCAGGAGAAACTTATCCCAGCTGTATGTGGTTATGAATGCACTTCGGTAAAGAGACAGCAGCACTTCGACGATGGCCGCAACAGCGAACATAAGGCCGAACCCAAGACCGATGAGCAGAAATCCAGTCTCTCTTTTGGTCACGACCCCTTCCCACATTTTCCGCTACTTTCTCAAGCCACAAGAGGGGCGGAAATGCGTTCTCATATTTAGTACGACACCGACCAAAAGACAAATGTTCCCGTCCAAGTGCCTGGTAAGTCGTGCCAGCTCAACCGGTCGATGCAACACCATCCAATGCGTTGATTCGAGAATGGTTCCCCGGAAGAACCCATCGGTTTGGTTGTACTCGGTCAAAACCTAGCCAGGGTAGTGTTCCGGCTGATCTAACCTAGCCAGCGGTTTTGGCCTTTGTTTTCAATGCATTGTGGGTTCGAGCTGAGTGTTGCGTCGACCTATTGAGGCCACCCGCCTTACCGGACAATGGGATCGGGGCTGATTTCACTTGTACGATAAGTGCGTTTACCAGGACCTGAGCCACGCACATATTAAGGCACACACAATGTCCCACTTCTCGACGAGATTCACAGTACGTTGAAAATTCAAAGCTCCAGACGCCAGTTCCGAGGGCATGGTAAGGTTCCGGTTTGGTGGTTTCTAATGCCGCACTTAGAGGCAGGCCCTGGATGTGCGGACGTTGCACGTCGAGAACCTCTCAGCGAAAGTTTTCGACGAGCATGATGTCACTCTGATAATCGTCCAACTCCGGATAAAGAATGTAGCGACCATCCGGAGAAACCGACCCACCAAGGAATGAGCCGCCGCCGCTGACCTTGAAGATGGAGCGCACTTTTCTGGTGGAAAAGTCGAAATAACTGAGGGTCAGCAGATCCTCCATCGGGTAGAAGTAAACCCCGCCAGGAACAATTTCCCAGTTCATCAAGAAAGATAAAGTAGGCATGTCATTCACTGGAGATTCCGTGCCAGTGGGTTTAAGTGAGGCCTTATGCAAGGTAAAGTTCATGCCGCTGTTCGCTGCGAAGTAAAGAGTCTGTCCATCGAGCGACTCCTGGGGCCAATAGCCCCGGGCTGTGGTCAATACTTCGGGCTTGCCGCCTTCCGGCGGGACCCGGTAGATTCTTTCTCCCATAGCATCATCGCTACCACCAACGAAGTAGATCCACTTTCCGTCGTGGGACCAGCTCGGATTGAATGCTCCTGGCGTGCCGGTGTCCAATTTCCACGGCATCCGCTCATCTATGTCCACGATAAATAGATCCGGGCGAATCTGCCCGTCAGCGGTCTTGGTGCGGGAATCGAACACGATCTTGCGGCTATCCGGAGACCAAGTTGGGCTGCCCGTGGCCAGGCCTCTGAGATTCGTCAATTGCACGATTTCTTGGCCATCCGCGTTGCTCATCCAGATTTCTGGTGGACCACCGCGATTGGATGCGAAAGCGACATGCTTTCCGTCCGGCGAATATTGCGGGCAAGACTGATCGCGCGTCGTGGAAATCAGTTTCTCCGGAGGGGTATTGGGATGCCACAGGTCGCCGCGCCAAATGATGTGATGGCCGCCGGAATTCACCGTGTAGGCCAAGCGGCCGGCTTTCGCGGAAAAATCGTCTGAAAAATGGCTGTTCAGACCTACCAGGCGATCCCGAATTGAGCCGTTGGCTAGATTCAGTTCGCGCAGAACGGCATGCTCCACTCCCGTGTGATTCTCGGAGAAGAGCAGGGCCTTGCCATCGCCCTGCCATTCCAATCCCTTCATCCATCCTGATGTCTCCCTGATCATCCGCGGTGCGCGGCCCTCCGCGGTGACGACGGACAAACCGAATTCTCCTTCGCGTCCCGAAAGAGAGCACGCATAGGCCAGTTGCTTGCCATCGGGAGAGAACGCCGGCAATACTTCTTCGACGCATTTCTCGTCGTGCTCGATCTGCTTGCTCTCAAGAGTTGCTAGTGAAAGGAGCTCCAGTCTCTTGTGGCCACCCGGGAAAGGCGAATCCGCGAAAGCAATGGTCTTCCCATCGAGAGACCAGCTGATCCGCATAGACCTGTCGAACGAGGAATTTGTCGCGCGCAACTTCTTTACGGGACCCCCGTTAGCCGGAACGACGTAAATACCTCCCCCTTCCTTCGAGACTCGTTGAAAGGCGATCTGCGTGCCATCCGGGGACCAAGTCGGAGCCAAGTGCACGGCTGGATCATTGGTTAGGCGCAGCAGGTTTTCGTTTCCTATGATCTTGACGTAGAGGTCAAAGGCCGCGAACTGCTGCTCACCGGTCCACTCGAAAACGATTCGGGAGCCGTCCGGCGAGATCGCCGGAAAATCGGCCCATCCGGGGAGAGCTGTAATGGGTACGCCATTCAACGGTACCAGCTCCGTGCGATGACGCCATTTCGCGTAAGCAAATGCTGCCAAGCCGACACAAATGATTCCGGCCGCGAAAAGCCAAGCCATGAGTTTCCGGCTCGTTGAACCACCGGCGGTTGTCGGCGGCGCGGAGAGAACTACCAGCGAGGGCGCCATTGCCACGCCTGTCAACGGGGACGCTGAATCGGTTCCGTTTGCGACGATTTCGGCAATGAAGCGGTAACCACGGCCCTGCACGGTTTCAATGTATTTTGGGTTTTCCGTGGAATCATCCAGCGCCTTCCTCAAAAGGAAGACGTTGTTGGATAGGCTCCCTTCCTCAACGAAAGCGTCCGGCCAGAGCTTGTTCAGAAATTCTTCTTTCTCCACCAAATGCCCGTGGTTCCGCACCAAAAGGTGGAGCGTATCGAACGCTTTCGGCGTGAGGACTACCGCATCGCCATTGCGCGACAGTCTTCTTTCCGCAGGCTCTAGACGGAAGGGACCGAACTCGTATAGCCCCACGACATCCCTGGTCTCTTTCTCCCCCCCAGCCGCGGGAGGGTGGAGGCTGGTTGGACCCATTCGCTTGGCAGTTTCGTCTCGCATAACCCCAATACCGAGCCCTTGAGAGACTTTCTTGAGAACTCTGTGAGCGTTTTGAGAGGACTTCCGGGGCTGCCTAGCGATTTAATTTGCGGGGAAACAGCCGGAGGTCCGGATAAAAGCGATTCTAGCACCGGCCTTCAGCGACTTCCATATCTCAAAAGAGAGGATCGGACCATGTTGCGAAAACTACAATCAAGAAGGAATATTCTGGCGATTTCCGGATGCTTGCTCGTACTACTAGGCACAGCCGCCGCTCTTGCCCCCAAGCGTACCCGCGCTGATGGAGGCTTGCCAATCAGGGCAACTTTCTCTGTCGCGTACGCGGGCACCCCCAATACGACAGGCACGAGTTTTTGCGGAGGACCGGGATACGAAGTAAACGTGGAGGCACACGGCGCAGGCTCCTCTACATTTGGTCCTTTGCTGTTCACGCTCCACAAGACAGTGCAAGCAGCAGGGCCGCTCGCCCATGGCTGTCTCCAATTGTCCACCGCGAATGGGGAGACCCTGAACGCCATCTATGACTTTGATCTGGGCGCTGAGAACGATCACGGTTTTGGGGCTGGTTCCAATGGCAAGCTCACTTTCGTTGGAGGAACGGGACGCTTCCAGGGTGCGAGCGGAACCGCCACGATGGGCGGAGCTTTCACGATCATCTATCCAGCCAGTTCTTTCATAGGTGGAACGTCGGCTCCCATTCAGGGATTCGCCACCTACTCGGTGGATGGAAGCGTGTTCCTTCCAGAGGAAGATCATCGATAGGTCGACTTCCAAGCCTAGCCCCAGCAAGAAAGCCAAACCGGGCGTGGCTCATGCCACGCCCGGTCACCCCAACCCGGTTGAATAAAGTCGGTATTCATTACGTCGCCAATTCACATATTCAATTTGCGGGCGGCAAGGGGAGGAGCAAGATTATGAACAGTATCTTCCCGAAGAACTCAAAACCAGAGATGGTCGTTCAGCGGTTGGTCTGCCTGTAGGAAGTGATCTCCGTGCCTGGCGTCGATTCTGGACCGTTTACGAACAAATCGGAAGTGGATCCACCTGCCCGATAAGTCGTTAATCAGGAGTTGCGTACCAAAAATGTTTCAGGCATCTGACGGAGCCCGCACTCTTTAGAGTTCGCCGAAACACCATCCAATGCGTTGATTCGACAATGCTTCTCCGGAAGAACCCATCTGTTTGGCAGTACTCGGTCAAAACCTAGCCAGGGTAGTGTTCCGACTGATCTAACCCAGCCAGCGATTTTAGCTTTTGTTTTCAATGCAAG
>DASZGG010000303.1:0-10150 GCA_035939025.1 Chthoniobacterales bacterium
CGGACCACGCGCATGAAGCCGATCTGTGCTGATTCCGATTTCCGCCCCAAAGCCAAACTCGCCACCATCGTTGAACCTGGTCGAGGCGTTCCAGAACACCGCCGCAGAGTCGACTTGATGCAAAAATTTTCGAGCAGCTGCATCATCCTCGGTAACTATCGCATCGCTGTGATGCGAACCATATTTTCCGATATGCTCGATCGCGTCTTCGAGGTTGCGGACCGTTCTTATCGCAAGGATCAGATCCAGGTATTCGGTGCTCCAATCTTCCTCCGCTGCTGGTCGCACCTTGGACCCCAGAATCTCTTGGGTCATAGCATCACCCCGAAGCTCAACGCCCCGCTCCCAGAGCGCACCCGCGCATTGTGGCAGGAATTGGCGGGCGATCTCATCGTGAACCAGCAACGTCTCGATAGCATTGCAGACGGCTGTTCGCTGGCATTTGGCGTTGACCACAATCTGTTCCGCCATGCGAAAATCTGCCGCTCGGTCCACGTATACCGCACAAATCCCATCGAAGTGCTTAATTACTGGCATACGCGCCGCAGATGTGACCGCCTCAATCAAGGAACGACCTCCCCTCGGAATGATCAAATGGATATAGCGATCAAGCTGCGCCATTAGGGTGACAGCCGCCCTGTCGGTGCTGGGCACAAGCTGGACTGAGTGTTCGGGCAAGCCGGCATCCTGACATCCACGGCTAACCGCCTCCGCTAAGGCCATGTTCGATCGAATCGATTCAGAACCACCCCGCAAAATCACGGCATTGCCAGCCTTGAGGCAAAGCGAAGCTGCGTCACTCGTGACGTTTGGGCGAGATTCGTAGATGATCCCAATGACTCCAATCGGAACGCGTATCTTCGAGATTTTGAGGCCGTTGGGGCGCGACCACTGCTTTAACACTTCCCCCGCCGGGTCTGTGAGATTAACGAGCTCCCGGACGCTGTTGGCAATCGTCTGAATTCTTTTGGGGTCCAACCGGGTCCGATCCAGCATCGCTGAACTCAAGCCGCGTTCAGAACCTGCTCTTAAATCGCCCTCGTTCGCGGCGAGAATTGCCTCTGTTTCTTCGTCGATTCGACGGGCTATCGCCAGCAAAGCCTCATTTTTTGTCTCGGTCGTCGCTTGAGCGAGAATCCGACTCGCTGATTGCGCTCGCTGTCCAATCTGCTCAAGAGTTAGTGATAGGTTTAATGTCATTTGCTTGCCGGAAATTGGGTGCCGGCTGGCTTGCCGGCCACTGCAGCAGCAAGGACTCCTGCCTCGAGCCCGCTTGCGATCACACTGGGAATTCCGGATTGGAAGGCCATTCTTGCCGCCTGAAGCTTGGTAATCATTCCGCCCGTCGAATGAATCCCGGTCTCGTTACTCGCCAGATGAACCACCGCGTCGATATCCGTCACTTTTGAAATCAGCTTTCTCTGCTTGTCCAGCAAACCCTCCACGCTGGTCAAGATCACAAGTAAATCCGCTTCAGCAAGGATAGCAACCTCCGCAGAAAGACGGTCATTGTCCCCAAACTTGAGTTCTTCGACGGCCACAGAATCGTTTTCGTTGATGACTGGGACGACGTTCCCGAAGCGAAGCAGGCGCTCCAAGGTGTTCCTGGCGTTCTGGTACCGGGTGCGACTGTCTATATCCTGATGGCTCAATAGTAACTGAGCCACATGAAGCCCGTGTCGCTGAAAGCATGTTTCATAAAGTCGCATCAGGCGAGATTGACCAATCGCCGCACAGGCCTGGATAGAGGGTAGGTCTTTCGGGCGTTGAGGCAGCTCCATCAACATCAATCCCGCGCCTACCGCTCCGCTGCTCACCAAGAGGCATTGATGACCAGCACGTATCAATTCCGCAACTTCCGTAGTAAGCCGTCGAAGTTGCTTGGGATTCAATGAACTCCCGGTTGATTTCGTAAGAATTCCGGTCCCGAACTTAATCACAATCCGCTTACGCTTATCCGACATACAAGGCCCCTATATATCGCCACGGGTTGACCAAAACGCTAGTACCAGCTGATAGATAAGCGAAGGAAACCACGTGCATATTCTCACCCTCATTCGCAGACAGGCCGAAATACGGCCCGACCACTTGGCCTTCTCAAGTCTTGACGGAGGTGATCGCGTGACTTACCGGCAACTTATCGGGCGCGTCGACGAGGTGGCTCAGTCGCTGACTGAACGCGGATGTCGCAGAGGAGAAAGATGCGGCCTGATGTTGGCGGACGGAGCAGATTTCCTTCAATCAGCTTTAGGTGTGCTCAAAGCAGGCCTCTGCCTTGTCCCAATCGCGACGTTTTTGCCCGAGCAAGAGAAGGATTTCCTAATCAAGGCGGCCGGGGTGGATTGGCTGCTCCAGGAGGACTGTCGTTTGTATCGGTTGCCATTTGCGAAGCCCGTTGACGATCGGAACGACGAGGAATTTCGCGCGTGCGACCCGGCGTATATTCGTTTCACCTCCGGCACTACGGGGCTTCGCAAGGGGATTCTACTAGGGCACAAAACGATTCTGGATCGTTTAGACGCCGCGAATGCGATATTGCAGATCAAATCTGATGACAAGATCTGGTTTGCGTTGCCGATGGCTGACCACTTTATTGCCTCTCTACTGCTTTATCTTTCCCGCGGTGCAACCGTGCTCACTGCTTCGACCAGCGCAAACCGGCGGCAGATTGCTCACGGTTACCGCCCGACAATCACTTACGGTTCGCCGGACTTTTACCAGGATCTCACCGAATCCGATATCGGAGCGCTCGATTCCGTGCGCCTTGCCATCTCCACTACTGCGCCTCTCCCGGCGCAGGTAGCCGAGAGTTTTGCAAGACGCTTCAGCAAGAATCTTAATCCCGCCCTGGGTATCATAGAAGTTGGTCTTCTGACCCTTAATACCAGAGCCGATAAAGTGGGCTCAGTTGGCCTCGCGATGCCCGCCTACTCTGTCACTTTGGTCGGCAAAGACGGTAAGCCAATCGAAACAGAAGAGATCGGGGAACTGCACATCAACGGTCCGGGACTTCTCGATGCCTACCTTGCCCCCTGGCGCCCGGTCCGGCTGCTTCTGAAGCAGTACGGGTATCCAACCGGCGATTTTGCGCGGATTGACAAGGACGGTTACATCTTTCTCGCCGGACGCGGAAAAAATCGGCTGCAGATAAACGGGATTCAGTTTTTTTGCGAAGAGGTAGAGACAATTCTCAACACCTTGCCTGGAATTGAGGAAAGTCGAGTCTTCTTCGATTCGACATCGCAGACACTGTCTGCGGAGGTCGTGGGTTCGCCTGGCGCGACCGAACGACTTTCAGAACTGCTTCTTCAGAAGATCGACCCACGGAAGGTTCCGAGACGCTTTCACGTCGTAGAAAACCTTCCGCGCACTCCAAGCGGAAAACTGCGCCGAACCTAGAAGGCAGAAGATAGTTTTGAGTTTTGGGTTTTGCGTTTTGAGTTTTGCGTGGCCCATGATGCGCGCTAGCAAGTGTTGGCCCAACTCAAAACCCAAAACTCCAAACTCAAAACTCTTCTCCCCCATGTCCATCGTCGTTCAGAAGTATGGCGGCAGCAGTGTCGCGGACGCCCAAAAGCTAAAAAAAGTCGCCGAGCGCGTCATGCAGACAAGTGCTTCCGGCCATGCGGTGGTGGTGGTCGTTTCAGCAATGGGAGACACCACCGACGATTTACTCGCGCTGGCGAAAACGATTTCGCCAAATCCCGACCGGCGCGAACTTGACATGTTGCTTTCGGCTGGCGAACGCATTTCGATGGCACTCCTGTCCATGGCGATCCGAGAACTTGGCGGGGACGCAATCAGTTTTACCGGAAGCCAATCGGGGATCATAACGAACGACCGCCATGTGGACGCGCGGATCATTGAAGTCCGCCCGTTCCGTGTGCAGGACGAGTTAGCTCGGGGGAAGATTGTGGTCGTCGCCGGTTATCAAGGTGTCTCGTACCGCAAAGAGATCACTACACTCGGCCGTGGTGGGAGTGACACGACGGCTGTGGCCATGGCTGCGGCACTAGGAGCAGAATGGTGCGAGATCTGTTCTGATGTCGACGGCGTTTACACGGCTGATCCGCGAGTTGTTTCGGAAGCTAGAAGGATTCCCGTTCTTTCCTATGAGGAGAGCCAAGAACTCGCTGAATCAGGCGCAAAGGTTCTCAATGCACAAGCTGTCGAATTCGCCAAAGAAAAAGGAATTTCGATATACGCCAGGGCTACAACGGGTCCATTGCCGGCAGAGGATCCTTCCGCAGACGGCACCGTGGTTCGCAAGTATGGCCCGCGCCTGCCAGGTTCTGTCGTAGGGATAGCGAGCGAAAAGGAGGTTTTGCTAGTTCAAAGCCGCGATGTGGATCGGTTACTGATCGTAATGGACGATTTAGGCGTCTCCGGGAAGCAACTCCACGTGACCACCGCGGGGACCGAACAGGATGGTCTTACGATGGTGGTGTCCAAAGAGAATCTTCATCAGGCGGCCAAGCTGGAGGTCGCCATCAAGACCCTTCCGGTGCGCTGGAATGATTCCGCGGCAGCGGTCAGCATTATCGGCGCCGGAATTACGGCATCGCATAACAAGGTCCTTCAAGGCTCGCAAGCCCTGAGCGAGCTAAACGTGCGTTGTTTCGGGATCTCCACCTCGTCGTTCCGGGTGACTTGGCTGGTGGATCGAAAACGGGTGGAAGAAGTGGTTCGACTGTTTCATCACTGCTTCGTCGAGAGTCCAAGATCAAAGGTTCCCTAACCCGCAAAAAATCACACACTTTTGAGAATCGACGAGCTCATTGCGGGTTAGAAAGCAGCAGAATTTTTCGGCGTAGCCAGAGATTCTGCTGCGACAGCCTGGATCGCAAAAAAATAAACCAGCTCGATCAGAGGGGGAACACGTTCTGGGGGCCAATCGAGCTGGTAGAAAAAACGATATTCGGCGGTTGACTGTTCATCAACTGATTTTTTCGCCATTTTCAAACATAAATGCATCGGCTAAGGCATTTGACTGAAAGGGTCATAATCTCCAGAACCTTTGGAGATCGCTCGACATTGCAACTTTTGTGTTGCTCTCTTTCCGCCGCCGATGAACCGTGATCAGCATCTAAGAAGATGTTCCATCCCCAGAGCTATCTAGCCACCAAGGAACTCACCGACCGGATTTTCCAAGAAGCTTTCGGCGATGCCGAACCCGGTCCTGCCAAAGATTTGATCCCATTTTCCTTCGACCTTTTCCATGGACGCAACCCGCGATTTCAGGCATGCGATACGGCATTTCATGATTTTGACCATACCATGCAGGCTACCGCCGCCGTCGCCGAATTGCTGGCTTCGCACCGGCGCAATCCTGCTATTTCGCCTCTGACACAGCGGGATTGGAACCTGGCCATCGCAGCCGTTATTCTCCATGACACAGGTTACCTGAAACTTCGTGATGATCTCGACGGCTCCGGCGCAAAGTATTCCGCGATCCACGTCGGACGCAGCTGTTTCTTTGCTTGGGATCTGTTGCCGGCCTTCGGTTTCAATCGCGACGAGCTACGCCGGATCCAGAACGCCATCAGCGCCACTGCGATATCCGAACGCATGGAGGACATCCCGTTTCGCGACTCTCGCGAGTGGTTGATCGGAGCGATCGTTGCAACCGGGGACATGCTCGGACAGATGGCCGCGGAGGACTATCCGGAACGGCTGGCTGGATTGTATCTGGAATTCCGCGAAGCAACACATTTCTCCCGATTTCAAAAGACGAGCTTTGCCGCGCACAAAAATCTTCTTGATCTGCTGGAAGGCACCGAAAAATTTTTTAACGGTTACGTCATGCGGATGCTCGAACAGGAGTGGAATGGAATTTACCGCGTTCTTGACGATCCGAGAGGCGAGAACTGTTACATCGAACGTATTCGTGCCAACATTTCTCGAGTAAATCTCATGGCCCGTTCCTTAGCTGCCAGCCACCGGGAACCGGTCACCCGAAGATTTTAGCGTAAGCGAGAGCTCCAGCTTTTGCGTGCGGATGATTTCAATTCGACATGGCGACACCAGATTTTGGTACCCAATCGGGACACATCGCCTTGAATTGCCTAACCCACGGGTTACTAGCCACCAGCCGCTAGCCACTATCCCGCCCCCTGCTCTTTTCTACGGTTGCACGGCCCAGACTTCTACCAACCGGTTCTTTTCAAGATTGGATTGGTCAGCAAGATCCTGACTCCCCATTCCGACCGCATGCATGATGTTCACCAGATCTGTCTTGTCTCTCAGTGCCTTCACCACGTTCTCCGCCCGGCTTCGGGAGATTTCCAAATTCTTGGCCTCCTCACCCTGCTTATCGGCATATCCGACCATGATGAGAATAACGGTTGGATCCGCAAGAAGTTTCCGCAGTTCAGGCTCATTCAGGTTTGTGACTAACCCCGCCGTCTCAGCCGCTGCGGGCATTGTCCCGCTTTGCGTGAAACGGATCGTTCCGATTCTTGTGAAACCTCGAGCTCGCTCGACTTGCACATACAGTTTGTCCTTGTCCGCATTGGAGAGACCTCTCATGAGATCAACTCGCTCTAGTACTTCTTGGCGCACCTGATCTTGCTCAACTCGATCGACCGCGGCCGCCGGGGGCGAACCGCCTTCTTCGATCAGCGGTTTCGGATGTCCTACCCCGGCTTCCAAGCTCGACGCATGGGCCACGGCCGGCGTTACCCTAGCTCTCTCGCTGCCGACCTCGTCCGCCGCTGGAGGCGGCGTTCTTCCGGAGATCGCTTTCCAGGCAAAAAATGCACCAATCCCCAATCCTCCGATCACAAAAAATAGTGCCATCCCAACGATCACCCAAACCCCGGCTCGGCTTTTGCCCGCAATGTCTATCCTGCGCACTGAACGTGTTAGACGAGTACCTTTCCGTTAAGGTTTGCCATCAGCCAGCGATTTCAGCCAATTTGGTCCAACATTGCAAACAGTTGTGATCGGTATCGATGCCGCTTCAAAAGATCCTCTCGAGCAGAAACGACTTAATTTCAGTAAGCGCGATCCTTTCCTGCTTCATCGAGTCTCTTTCCCGCATTGTGACCGTGCCGTCGTTTGCTGGTCCGTTCTCGCCGATCGTATCGAAATCGACGGTTACGCCAAAGGGAGTACCGGCTTCATCCTGGCGCCGATAACGCCTCCCGATGGCGCCTGATTCGTCATAGAAAACCATCATATAGGGTCGTAGGAGATCCACGATCTCGCGAGCCTGGCCGACTAACCGTTCGTTGTTCTTGAGCAAAGGAAAAACCCCGCATTTGATTGGCGCAATCCGTGGATGGAACCTGAGCACGGTGCGGGTTTCCGTTTTACCTTTTTCGTCGGTCACATGTTCCTCGTCAAACGCCGCGCAGAGCAAAGCCAGAACGGTTCGATCCACGCCGGCGCTGGGCTCGACAACGTGCGGAACAAAATGTTGTTTTGTCTCTTCGTCAAAATACTCCAGAGGTTTGCCACTGGCCTTTTGGTGTTGCGTGAGATCGTAGTCTGTTCTATAGGCCACGCCTTCGAGCTCTTGCACCCCGAACGGAAACCTAAACTCGATGTCGTAGGTCCCCTTGGAATAATGTGCGCATTCTTCGGGCGGAATCTTATGCACATGCAAAAGGTCCGACGAAATACCGATATCCGAATAGAATCTCAAACGCTCTTTCAACCAGTACTCGAGTAGTTCGAGTCCTTGGTCCGGCCGGCAAAAATATTCCAACTCCATCTGTTCAAATTCCCTGGAGCGGAAGGTAAAATTGCGCGGATTTATTTCGTTTCGGAATGCTTTCCCCACTTGCGCAATTCCAAAAGGGAGCTTCTTTCGCGACACCTCCAGAATATTTTTGAACTGAACAAAAATTGCCTGTGCGGTCTCGGGGCGGAGATAGGTGACGGCTGACTCATCTTCTGTCGCCCCTACATAGGTCTTAAACATGAGATTAAACGCGCGAGGTTCAGTCAAATCGTCGCTCCCACAAACCGTGCACTGTTTCCGCCCGTTCTTCTCCGGTAACTGGTCCGCTCGGAACCGGGATCTACAGTTACGGCAGTCGACCATTGGGTCGGTGAAAGTTGCCTCGTGACCGCTCGCCACCCAGACCTGCCGATTCATCAGTATCGAACCATCCATCCCCACCACATCATCGCGCTCGCGTACCATCCGGCGCCACCAAAAATCTTTCAGATTCCGTTTCAATTCCGTCCCAAGCGGTCCGTAGTCCCAGCATCCGTTTAATCCGCCATAAATCTCACTCGACTGAAAAATGAACCCGCGCCGTTTACACAGGCTGACAATTTTCTCCATTCGTTCAAAAGCGGATTTATCGTGGGCCATAGGCAGGTAGCGAACGTCAACGAATGACAGCGAACGTCAACGAAAAAGTCAGTGTAAGCGAAAGCTCCAGCCTTTGCTCTTTCCCCTGCTCCAGCTTTAGCTCTTGCTCCAACCTTTGGCATCGGCGTCGCCACAAGGAGCAAAGGCCTAGAGCCTTCGCTTACTCGCTCAGTTGTCGTTCGCTGGCGTTCGTTGTATACTCCAAAGCTGTATGGCACACTATTCGGAGGATGCAATAGCGGACAGCGCGGTTTCGCTGAGACATTGGATCCTGCCTGCACTCGCTCTATCGTTTGTATTTCATTGCGGACTCTTTTACTATTTTAACACCAGAACGCTCGATCGATTCGTGCAGGCCGACATTCCGCGGCTGGTTCCTCGCGCATTCAACGTTAGTCGCCTGCAGATCGACCAGAAACTGCTGGAAACTGATTCCAAACCGGCGGCAACCCCGGGTAAACCTGCAGGTGACTTCGGCACCATCGCAAATCTTACCCAGTTTGATGGTTCATTCGAAAAGGACATCCAGGAATTACGGGCGACACCCGAAGTGAGTTCGCCCGAAGTGCCCCAGCTCAAAGAAAAGCCCAGCGTCGATACTCAATCCGCGCAAACCGCGGCGGCCAAGGCAAAGGCGGAAAGCGCGGTGGCCATCGAGAAAGAATTAAGCGAAGTGCGCCAGCAACTGCTCACCGATAAGCCTGATATGCCGACCCGCCCGAAGGTCGCTTTGGGCAACAAGAGAAATCCGGGTAAGACTGACAATCAGGACGTCGGAGACTCAGACATTCCCGGTAACGCTGGAATTCCTGCGGGCTTCAGCAATCTGGATCAACTACTTTCCGGTTCAGGACAGCTAGGTGTTGGAACCGCACCGATCCTGATGCCGACCGATCTTCTCTTTGACTACGACTCGGCAAATCTTCGCCCGGGAGCAACCGCCAGCCTCCAAAAATTGGGCCGCCTCATCCAGCGCAACCCTCAAGCCATCTTCAAGGTGGAAGGTCACACCGACTCCTTTGGCGGCGACGAATACAACATGGACCTAAGCCAGCGCCGAGCCGAGACCGTGAAAGCATGGCTGGTCGAAAATATGAACATCGAGGCGGATCGAGTCCAAACCCAGGGTTACGGCAAAACTCGTCTCATCGTGCCGGCAGATCGCTCTGTCGAAGAACAGCAACTCAATCGCCGCGTCGAGATTGTTATTCGGACGAAAAAAGGATGAGCCTACTGTACCGTCTCGCATACAATGGTCACCATTGTATGCGAGACGGTACACTATGGAGGCCGATTAATCACCATCCACAGACCGGCAAGCCGCCGTCTCATTCTGCAACTCCTGAACTCCTCCAACTTCTCTGAAACTTGACGGTGTTCCTGACTCCACATTCCAGAATTCAGAATTCAGGAGTTGCAGGAGTTCAGGAGCTAAAGAATCTGGGATTCCGGCGGAGATTTTCCCGGGCAGATGCCTGTCCCGGATTTTCGGATAAAGACCTTGCTCGCATATTCTGCAACTCCTGCAACTCCTGACTCCTGAGTTCTGATTCCTGACTTCTTCTGTGAAACTTGGCGTTGGCCGCCGAGCGAAAGTTTCTTCTCAAATCGTTCACCCGCGCTAGCCCGTGGTTGCTCCTGACTTCTTCACTGTCTCAAGGCATTACGCCGACATAGCGGGCTCTCGGCCGGATGAATGTTCCGCTTTTATGCTGTTCAGCGGCGTGCGCAATCCAGCCCGCAGTCCGGCCTAGCGCGAACAAATGAAATCCGGAATGCATCGGAAGCGCCAAGACTCTTGCCACCACCGCCAGCGCCAGATCC
>DASZGG010000304.1:0-2535 GCA_035939025.1 Chthoniobacterales bacterium
CTGAATACTGCACAGGGGATCGCCTTCCTTTGAAGACAGTTCCTCCCTGGCAGCGCTCAATTGCATGGAGATCCCAGTAAAAAATTGGGCCAGCCCATCATGGATCTCACCTGCGAGCCGATTTCGCTCTGCTAGAACTGCAGACTGCCTGGCATGTGCAAGGGTCGCTTGCACCTCCTCCGTCGTTTCGGCGACAAGGGACTTTCGTCGTGGTCTGTGCACGACCAGGATGGTTTCGATCTCGGGATCAGTATCTACGACAACGTCAGTACTAACGTTCGATGCCAGCCGGTTCAATGTGCCCGGTTGGCTCGATTTGCCAAAGCGCCGGTTGCCATTTATGGGATTTTCCCTTTCGATTTGGTTTCCACACAGCTTCATAGATTTAGTCGAACCCATCGTTTGAACGCGAAGTGCTAGCAGTCTTCGTCAAGTTGACTGATTGGTCCTAGACTTCGGACATCGAAATCCTCTGATCAATTCTCGTGCCAACAGCTTTCGTAATTTGTAACAAACTGCTGTTCAACGTGTTACGAAAAATCGATTAAGGAATTGACTAGAACGAAATCTTGAACGCTCGAATTATCGTTCCGGATTTGCCAGGTGATGCGTGAGATACAAGCCGGCTCTTTGGTAACGAACGCGGGGCCCTCTTGCCATTTTATACCAAGGTATAATAGATCGATGCCCCAATGCTGGTAACTTCCTCTGTGGCGGCTCCCGCTCTTATTTCGATCGTTGATGATGACGAGTCCGTCCGAGACGCCCTGTGGGGATTTCTCAGATCTGTCGGGTTCACAGTGAACGTGTTCGCTTCAGCAGAAGAGTTTTTGAATTCAGATCAACTTAGTAAAGCGGATTGCCTGATACTTGATGTGCGCATGTCAGGGATGAGCGGCATTGAGCTTCATCGTCAGCTTGTATCCAGTTATTGCAAAATCCCAGTGATCTTCATTACGGCCTATGAAGACGAGGGTATGCGCACTCAGGCGCTTTCTGGCGGCGCGGGAGCTTTTCTGATCAAGCCGTTCAGTGAAGAGGCATTACTTAATGCGATTCACGCAGCTCTGATCCCGCAATAACTTCAAAAGCAAAACGATGCGAAAAACGCTGGCAAAGAAAGAGAGGACTTATGAGTGAATCTGTTTCTCAAGTTTACGTCGTGGATGACGATGTGTCGGTGCGCGAGGCTGTAAGCAGTTTGATTCGGTCAGCCGGGCTCAGCGTGAGAACCTTTGCCTCGGCGCAGGAGTCCTTGGGAAGTTTGCGCGAGGAAGTACCGAGCTGCTTGGTACTGGATATCCAGCTTCCCGACATAAACGGATTCGAACTGCAACAGGAACTCGCGGCGAAGGGCGTTCAGATCCCGATAATTTTTCTCACTGGCCATGGCGACATTCCGACCTCGGTGCGAGCAATCAAGGCTGGAGCGCTGGAGTTTTTGACGAAGCCGTTTGACGACGAGTATCTGCTGGAGACAATCCGGACCGCGATTGCCGGAGACAGTCAAGCGGGACAGCTAGGGGGAGGTATCTGCGAACATGGTCGCGAGGACGATCTCAGAATGGACGCAGCATCAAGAGCGATGCCGAATTCGGCCGTGAACGTCATGTCCTCGCGGCTCAATGGAAACGCGGAGGCATTCGGCGAAATGATCGGTCAAAGCGCAGCGTTGCGGCAAATAGCCAAACAAATCGAAATGGTGGCGCCCACAGATGCCTCCGTCCTGATCCTTGGAGAGACCGGCACCGGAAAAGAGCTTATCGCGGGAGAGATTCACCGGAACAGCCGAAGAAGAGCCAAACCTCTAGTCCGAGTGAATTGCGCCTGCATTCCGAAGGAATTGTATGAAAGCGAATTCTTCGGCCACGCGAGAGGCGCCTTCACAAGCGCTTTTAGAGACCGGATCGGCCGTTTTGAGGCAGCCGAGGGTGGAACTCTCTTCCTGGACGAGATCGGTGAGATCCCCGTGGAATTGCAGAGCAAACTGCTGCGCGTTCTCCAGGAGAAACGCTACGAGCGGGTGGGAGAGGACAGAACGCGACACGCCGACGTGCGAATCGTCGCGGCTACTAATCGAGACTTGAAGAGAGAAGTAGCGGCCGGCAGGTTTCGCGAAGACCTGTATTACCGGTTGAATGTTTTTCCGATAAGAGTTGCCGCGCTACGGGAGCGCAAGGACGACATCCCACTTCTAGTAAAACATTTCCTGGATTTGTTGGTAAAGGAGCTGAGATGCCCAACACCGAGGTTAACCCGAGCAGGATTAGAAGCTCTCCAAGGCTACGACTGGCCCGGCAACATCCGGGAACTGCGAAACGTCATCGAACGAGCCGTTATCTTTGCTCGGTGCGGCACTCTGGAGTTTGATCTGCCGGTGACTGGTTCGTCACTCGACCCAATTTCTTTTGCGCCACAGAATGCTGAGAAGGCCCAATGGGAATACCTTACCGAGCCGGAGATGCAGCGCCGCGAGCGCGAAAATCTTTTGGTTGTCCTGCAGAAAACCGGCTGGAAAATCAAAGGCGTTAATGG
>DASZGG010000305.1:0-2647 GCA_035939025.1 Chthoniobacterales bacterium
CGCCGGCCTGCGCTGGCTGGCAGGCGAATTGCCCAATCTGGACGAAGCTCGCGAAGCTATCCGGCGCATTATTCGCGACGGAAATCGAGCCGGCGATGTGGTCTCAAGGATGCGGGCCCTCTTTAAGAAGGCCTGCACGGCAATGGAATGGTTGGATATAAACGAGGCCATTAAAGAAGTTGTCATCCTTACACAGAGCGAAGTGCGGAGAAACAAGGCGGCATTACGGATGGAACTGGCCGCTGATCTCCCTCCGGTGATGGGCGACCGAGTACAACTACAGCAGGTGGTAGTGAACCTGATCCTAAATGCCATCGAAGCGATGAGCACTGTGGAGGACCGTGAGCGAGATCTGGTAATCAGGACCCAACGAGGCGAGGGTGATGAAGTCCGCGTCGCAGTGCAAGACTCAGGTATCGGCCTTGATCCAAAAAACGTGGAACGAATTTTTGATGCTTTCCATACGACCAAACCCGACGGCCTGGGAATGGGGCTGTCAATCAGTCGTTCTATTGTCGAACGTCACGGCGGACGGCTCTGGGCCGTATCGAACGACAGTCCCGGCGCAACCTTTCGATTTACTCTCTATGGGTGAGCTACCAGAGCGACGATTTAACCCAAACTCCGAAGTTTAGATTTTAAGAAGGCCGCCTCAGACCCATCTTTCCAATTCTGGAGATCAACGTGGTGGGCTTCACACCCAAAAGCTCCGCCGCGCCATCAAGACCTTTGATTTTCCAGGCGGTCTTTTCCAGGACAGCAAAAAGGTTCTCGCGTTCGAGGCGTTGCATTTCTGAATCCGTGCGGTACTCCAGGCCTGCCCTGTCACCAAGCCGGGGCGCGGTCTGAGTTGGACCGGGCGAGGAATCAATCGCCGGCAGGTCGAAGTCCAGAGCGCCGCCATGAGCAAAGATCACTGCGCGTTCGATAACGTTTCGCAGTTCACGTATGTTGCCGGGCCAATCATAGCCTTGGAGAATTTCTATTCCTGCTCGCGTGAGTCTGGGTCTCGGACATCCGAGTTCTCTTAGCGATAACTCAACGAAATGTGTCGCGAGAAGCGGGATATCTTCACGTCGCTCCCGCAGGGGAGCAAGTTTCATAGGAAAGACATTCAACCGGTAGTACAAATCTTCGCGAAAGCGGCCCTCCGTGACTTCTTTTTTTAGATCCCGATTAGTGGCCGCAACGATCCGCACATCCGCACGCCGCGTGATCTCCTCTCCTACGCGTTCGTAACATTTCTCCTGCAGAACGCGCAGTAGTTTGCTCTGCAGTTCCAGAGGGATTTCACCAATCTCGTCCAGGAACAGGGTCCCACCGGCTGCTGCCTCGAAGCGCCCAACCCGGTCTTTGACCGCGCCGGTAAATGCGCCCCTCGCGTGGCCGAAGAATTCGCTTTCATACAATTCCTTCGGGATGCAGGCGCAATTAACCCGGACCAAGGGCTTATCCTTACGGCGGCTCCGCCGGTGGAGCTCTCGCGCAATAAGCTCTTTTCCAGTGCCAGTTTCGCCTAGGATCAGGACGCTGGCGTCCGTCGGTGCCACCATCTCGATTTGGCTGAGGATTTGCCGCAACGCTAGGCTCTGACCGATAATTTCGCCGGATGTCCTAGCTTGTTTTCCATTCCCATTAAGGCACGGGGACAATACAATCTCGGCCTGATGCGGCACGGCTGATGCTGGGTCCGTTCTGGTGCCATCTTGACAACTTCGCTGAGCGATACTTCCTTGTGGCTGTCCCACTTTGCTCTGTCGAGCGATCGCGTTTCGAATTGCCTCCAGCAGATACTCGTCGTCGAAAGGCTTTGTCAAAAACTCCAGCGCGCCAGCTTTGATTGCTCGCACCGACATCGGAATGTCTCCATGACCGGTGAGAAAAATAATCGGTATCTGAATGTCTTTCGCCACCAGTTCTTGCTGCAGTTCGAAGCCATTGATGTCCGGAAGCTGGATGTCCAACACCAAACAGCTTGGCCGTTCCTTTTGCAAACTTGCCAAAAACTCCTGCGTCGACGCAAAAGTCCTGACCTTTAGCCCAACTGAGCGGATCAGGCTTGCGACACCCTCACGCACTGACACATCATCATCCAGGACGTAAACCTCAGAAACAGATTCACTCATAAGCTATTCCCCTCTCGACAATGCAAGAGGCTCGGTAAACTTTCTCTGCTATTTCCGTTTAACCTGCCGGCGGCGACATTCCACTTCCAGGCTCGTCTTTATCTCACCGTGAGCTCGCCAGCGTTCTTTTCATTTGCTGCTTTCAAAATCATTGCGGGCTGAGCGCCGTGTGAATTGCATTCAGTAATGCCTCTTCACTGAACGGCTTGATCAGAACGGCTTCCGCGCCGCCCCTGAGCGCCTGCGCTCGCACGCCCTCGTCTTCATGCGCCGTGATGAAAATCACCGGGACCGCACAGTGACCGGCCGCCAACTGACGCTGAAGCTCAATGCCGCTCATCCCCGGCATACACACATCAAGTATCAGACAGTCCGCGTTTACAAGTTGATCCGAATTCACGAGCTCTTCAGCTGAAGCGAACGCGCTGACCGCGAATCCAACAGATCTGACGAACCCCCAAAGGGCCTCACGGACGGACTCGTCATCATCAACAATCGAAATAAGAGGGGGCTCGGCCACG
>DASZGG010000306.1:0-16636 GCA_035939025.1 Chthoniobacterales bacterium
GTACTGATGTTCGAAAATAGCGGTATGAGCATCGCTATGGGGAATGCCAGCAAGGAAGTTCAAGCGGAAGCGAACTTTGTTACTGACTCAAATGCGAAAGAAGGGTTCGCCCACGCGATTGAAAAGTTTGTTTTGAGCCAACCCGGATAGGGGGAAACGTGTCGGCGTATCGGCGTCTGGCGAAACAAGACTGCTTTTCGGCACGGCTTGTAAGCGAAGGCTCCGGCCTTTGCCCTCCGTGGTGCGCCGCGTCTGGCAAAGGCTGGAGCCTTCGCTTACGCTTGCGAGGCCTTGCCTCCTTGAACGTCCGCGCTCGTTCTGGTGATTTTTGGAGAAACCCCGCTGCCCGCTACCTTCCTTCTATTGGACCGTTTTGCCATAGGGCTTCGTAGCCAGCATTCGAAAGTGGCGCCTCGCCTAGATGTGACGCAACAGTACGATTCGTGACCTATCCCTTGAAAATCGCGAGGCGACCCGATAGCCGCGGTACACCCCCGGCTCAAGCCCGTTGACTAGCGGGTCAGAAACAGAACTAATCAGTCAATGAGAGGTCAGTGAGTTTCGACGGCTACGCGCTGGCGTTGGGCTGCCAACTGCCTGCACGAGCGGATCATCATTAAGACCATCCCAGTTATCAGAAAAGCCAACATTCCAATCATGAAGAGAACGCTCCATGAAAAGCTCGCTCCAATCCCGCCCACGCCCGAGGCGCCTATAACGTTGGATGGCTCCTTGCACCCCTCACAAGCGACCAGCGACGGCAAGTAACTCATCAACAGCGCACTGATCAGCCAAAGCAACCGGAGCATGGATTAGTCTTAGTTATCTTCCGGCGCGACGCAAGGCTGAGCAGGTATTTTTCATATATTATTTTACAATCTCTGAAATTTACTGACATGGTTCGTTCCCGTGCCCAATCTCAGGGCTATCGGGGAAACGGCATTGGGGAACAACGATGGAGCATTCGACAGCAGCATCAGCTTGAATTTCTCGGAGATGAATCTTTCAAGAACCGGGCCGCAGGATCCTAACAAATACGATCTGGAAGCTGAGACCACCCATGAGATCGACGAAGCCCTCGGCATTGGTGGATCTGGTTCTGTCCTATCCCTTTCCGGACCAACAGTTCCGACCGGCGCCGTCGGCTCGTTGGATCTCTTTCGTTTCGCCAGCCCAGGCGTCAGGAGTTTCACAACATCTGCGACTGCTACAGCCTATTTCTCCATTGATAGCGGTACAACAAACTTAACGAATTTTAATGATGGAAACGGGAGCTCGGACTTCGGTGACTGGGCCACTGGCCAGATACCGCAAGTGCAGGATGCCTTTGGTAGCCCCGGCGTGGACGTAAACTTGGGATCCAACGAACTGACGGCACTTGATGTCGTTGGCTATAACTTGGTCTCGGTGCCGGAGCCCGGAATTAGTGCCCTTCTCCTTCGCGGACTGATCGCCATCGGGATCGGCTCGCGCGATGTGAAAAAATTAAGAGGCTCACACCAAGGTCACGAAGGTCACAGAGGAAATATCAAGGTTGTCCGCACCCAATCGGCTCCCAATTTCAGCCTATCTCTTAAAATCATCCTCTGTGATCTCCGTGACCTCTGTGTGAGTCAATTCCCCCATTTCCGGAGGCAAAGGCTGGAGCCTTCGCTTACGGACGTGATCCGCCACGGGCGGGATGCCGTGCAGGCTAGAGGATGTAGAGAATCGTAAACAGGAAGACCCAAACGATATCGACGAAATGCCAGTACAACCCGGTGCACTCCAAAAATCCGTGGCGATGCGGCGTGATATTTCCAGTGAGCGCCCGAATCAAAGTCGCTACCAGCATCAGGACGCCGATGAAAACATGGCAGCCGTGGAATCCGGTCAAAACAAAAAAGCAGGAGCCCATGATCCCTGCCGTATTAAACCAAAAGCCCTCATTATGGAGGGTGATCCACTCAATCGCCTGATTCGCGAGAAATGCCGACCCCAAGAGGATCGTCAGCACGAGCAGAAGCTTTCCACCCTTGGTTTGCCTGATTAAGCGGCCCTCGGCAAAATGCAGAGTGAAGCTGCTCGAGATAAGGCAGAGCGTCGCAACGACCGTTTTGACCATCGTCTCAGGGTTCTTTAACGCCTCCGGCATCTGCCAACCGGACCCGGCACCTCCGCGCAAAACCATGTAGCCGCAGATGAGCCCCGCAAACAGCATCGCTTCCGAGGCCAGGAAAGTGAACATTCCGAATCGGACAATATTCGGTCCGTCCTGCTGTACTTCATCAATCGTTGTGGCTGAAACGTGCATGGTTAAGTCTTTTGATAAATCGATAATTTCCAAAGAATGACAAGCAAAGTGAGACCAACAGCGAAGATGATTATTGCGATGAGCAGGCGGCGATTGTTCTTCCTAAAGTCCTCATTCATCACAATCGGGCAAAAGCGAGGGCTGCGAGCGTTACAGGCAAATAGACAATCGATGCGACAAACAAACGTCTGGCCGCTCGATCAGTTCCAGAGATCGCAAATCGAAACGCCATCAAGAGAAAGTAGCCGCCCATTATAGCTGCAATCGGGAGATACCAAAAACTGGTGAGTTCCAGCATGGCCGGTAAAAAACTCACCGAGATCAACCCCATGGTGTAAAGCAAACTCTGACGCCCAGTCACCTGGCATGCTGGATCAAAGCTGGCGAGCATAACGAATCCCGCTTGCTTATAGTCCTCGCGATAGAGCCAGGAGATCGACAGAAAATGGGGCATCTGCCACAAGAAAAGGATTGCGAACAGAATCCAGCTTTCGAAGCTGGCTTGACCACGAGCAGCCGTCCAGCCGATCACCGGAGGTAGAGCACCGGGGATTGCACCCACGATGGTGTTTAACGTCGTCACCCTTTTTAACGGAGTATAAACAAAGACATACACGCCGATCGTCAAGGCGCTCAGGATACCCGCGTACAGATTGGTCGCAAAACTCAGCCAGAAGATGCCGCCCACAGAACAAGTTATTCCGATTATTAGGCCTTCATCCAATGTCATTCTGCGTCCCGGCAGCGGTCGATTTCGCGTTCTGCGCATGCGCGCGTCGAGTTCCACTTCAAAGACCTGGTTCAGCGCAGCAGCTCCTGACGCGGCCAACGCGGTGCCACCAAGCGTTTGGAAGAGGTAAAGGAGATCCAGAGGCCCGTGCCAACCAAATAGGAAGCCAACCAGCGTTGTGACCAGGACCATCAGCGTTATTCTGGCCTTGCACAATTCGGAGACGTCCGAGATCCAACGCCGTGCGTGAGACCCCTGACCATCCGGGAATCGTGTTACTTGAGGTTTGCCCGTTAGTGCGCTCACGCCCTGGCGACCTCCCTCGTCGTGCTTCCTAAAGAATCTTCGCGCGAAGGCGGAGCAAGCATGGCCGACAGGATGACGCTAAGCAGCACACCGGTCATGAAAGTCAACGCACCGACAAACACATGGGAAGTCGCTATATCAGCCGCTTTGTTGCTCCAGACAGTCCAGGCCCCCAAGGCGAATTGCGCAAGAACAAATACGAGCCAGGAACCTGCGGCCGAACGCACCGGACCGGTCAGTTGCCGGCGTCGAAGAATCTTTATTGCTACTGAGGTAAGGCCAACCACGATCAACACAGCCCAGACTCGATGAATGTACTGCAATAGAATAAGACCCGACGAGATCGGTGCTTGAGTCGCTTTACGAGCCTCGTTGATCCTGGCGACCGACGCGGCATCTATTGGCGGCAGGATATGCCCGTAGGCGGTAGGAAAATCTGGAATCGACAAACCCGTGTGGGAGTGGCGCATCGAAGCTCCCAGCGCCAGCTGAATAAACAGCATTACCGTAACGATGATTGTCCAAAATCGAAGGCTTCGGATGTCGCGTTCGTTCGAGGCGTGTTTAATGCCGTGCCAAAATCGGGAGGTAACAAGAGCAACGGTTGCCACCAACGAGAAAAAACCTTGCGCCAGACAACCATGAAAGAGACCTAAAACCGCGTTATGCTCAGTCACGCGCAACCCACCGAGGATACCCTGGACGATAACGGCGATCACGGCGATTCCGCTCAGCCATTTTACCCAGAGCCGGTCCTCGACAATTAAGGTTAAAACACAAAGCCCAATTGTCAGCAGACCGACGCCGCTCGCAATAAGTCGGTGGGTGTGCTCGAAAAATACACCACCGACCCAACGAGAAACCGGAAACAGGAACATGTTATATCCGAAGCTATTCGGCCAATCCGGCACTGCCATCCCGGCTCCGTGACTTGTTACCAGCCCACCGCTGCAGATCAAAGCGAGCACGCTGGCGGCAACGAAAATCGCGTACCAGTGCAGCAATCGCTTTTGAACATCAAATTCAGCCATCGATTTTACTGAAATAGATTAATGTGCGGCAAGTCTGGCAGTCTCAGGTGCAGGCTGATTCTGAGGCAAATAGTCCTCTTCCATCCCCGGAACACTGTATTCGTAAGGCCCATGGTATACGGTCGGGGTCGTTTCGAAATTTCCGTGTCCAGGAGGTGAAGGAACCGTCCACTCCAGTGTCGTTGACCGCCAGGGATTATTCGGAGCTTTCGGTCCTTTGAAGATGCTATAGAAGAAGTTGACCAGGAATGGGATCGTCGATAGTCCGAGGGCGAACGCACTCACGCTACAAAAAACATTAATCGGCTGCGAGCTCTGAAGATGATCGTAGAGCATCGGATCGGCGATTCGGCGCATCATCCCGTTCAACCCCAGATTGTGCATCGGAAAGAAAGTGCAATTGAAGAAGATGAATGCGAGGGCGAAATGAATCTTGCCCCAAGTCTCATTCATCATGCGGCCAAACATTTTTGGAAACCAGAAGTAAATCGCCCCGAAAACGCCGAAAAGGCTTCCGCCGAACAACACATAGTGAATATGCGCAACGATGAAGTAAGTGTGGTGGATGAAGAGATCGACCGGGGTCGCAGCCATGTAGATTCCGCTCAGGCCACCGATCACGAACATTGATACAAACGCCAAAGCGAAACACATTGCGGTCGTGTATCGGATGGAGCCACCCCAGACAGTTCCCATCCAGTTAAACGTCTTAATAGCGGACGGCACAGCAATCACCATCGTTGAAAACGAGAAAGTGGCTGAGAGAAGAATATTCATCCCACTGACAAACATGTGGTGACCCCAGACGATAAAACCCAAACCAGCGATTGAAACCATCGCAAAGACCATGGCCTTATAGCCGAAGATCGGCTTGCGGGCATTGACCGCTAGGATTTCCGAAACCAACCCCATGGCCGGCAGAATCATGATGTAAACTTCGGGATGACCAAAGAACCAGAAAAGGTGCTGCCAGAGCAGCGGCTGCCCGTAGTTGCTGGCTGAGAAAAAGCTAGTTCCGAAATTCAGGTCACAAAAAAGCATCGCAGCGGCGGCTGAAAGAACCGGAACCGCGAGCAGCAGGAGAATAGCCGTAATGAAAAGCGCCCAGACGGGAAGCGGCAATCGGAACATCTTCATCCCGGGCGCGCGCATATTGATGATGGTCGTGATGTAATTCGCAGCTCCGGCGATCGAGGCCAGCCCATTGAGGAAGAGACCAACACACCAGCAACTCTGGCCGGCTTGCGTCCCATTGTACTGGGCGTGCGATGACAAGGGAGCGTACGAAGTCCACCCGCTGGCAGGGAAACCGGCAGGAACGAAGAAGCTCGACAGCAACACGATTCCCGACAGGAGAAAGAGCCAGTAAGACAGGGCGTTAAAGAACGGAAACGCCATGTCGGGCGCCCCGATCTTGAGGGGAATTAGGAAGTTTCCGAACACGCCGATCAACAACGGCATGATCACCAAAAATACCATGACGGTTGCGTGCATTGTGACCAGCCCATTGTACCCACCGGGTTGAAACGCTCCTGCGGAGGTCACTAGCCAGCTCGGCAACAGAGTCCCGATCAAAGGTACGGGAGCACCCGGGAAGGCCAACTGAAAGCGGACGCCCATCGCAAGCGAACCTCCCACCAGCAAGAAAAATAAGCTCGTAAAGAGGTACTGCAGCGCAATCGTTTTGTGGTCCTCCGACCAGATGTATTTGCGGAAGAAACTCAACTCGGGATGGTGTGCATGTGACACATGCGCCTCTCCAGGAAAGGTGTCAGCTAATATTTCTGCCATAACGATTTCCTACAACTACTTCATTTGCGCCGGCGGGTTGCCCGAAGAAGCGCCGGCTGCGGCGGCAACTTTCTCTTTATACCATTTGTCGAATTCCGCCTGAGAGACAACCTCGATCTGTGCCTTCATATTATAATGCCCTGAGCCGCATAGCTGGCTGCAGGCCAACTGGTAGCTTCCGATTTTTGTCGGAATGAACCAAACCCAATCGATGGTCCGGCCGGGCACCGCATCCTGGTAGATGCGAAACTGCGGAATATAGAAGCCGTGTATTACGTCTCTTGAATTGAGGCGTATCCGAACCGGTTTGTCGATTGCCAGTTCGAGCACTCCTGACTGAAAGTCTTCCTTCGTGGCCGGATCGGTTGGATCGTTCCCGAAAATATTGTCCGCGCTGATCAGCTTCACATCCGATCGTCCGAGTTTGCCGGTCGCCCCGGGATATTGGAAGCTGAATCCAAACTGGTAAGCCATAACCGCAATCTCCATGGTGTCCTTCGGCGATTCCGTGTGGATGACGTCCCACCACATGTGATTGCTGTAGCCCCAAAGCC
This sequence comes from Chthoniobacterales bacterium, assembly GCA_035939025.1. Classification (GTDB taxonomy): domain Bacteria; phylum Verrucomicrobiota; class Verrucomicrobiia; order Chthoniobacterales; family JAFAMB01; genus JAFAMB01. Next base: position 6,706 of record DASZGG010000306.1, read on the forward strand.
CGATAAAGATCGCCGTAGGTATTGCCGTCCAAACCAACTCGAGGCGATTATCGCCATGGAGATAGGTGGCTCGCACGCCCCTCCTCGCTCGATACCTGATCAGGAAATAGATATAGACAACCTGCGTCAGGATGAACACTCCACCGGTGAGATAGTAAATGAAATAGGTCAGCTGATCGATCTGCTCCCCACTCTTACTCGCTACGTCCGGCATCCACCAGAGACCCGAAGTGCGCGGTGCCCCGTAGGCGGACGCACCTAGCGCAAGAAACAAGGCTGCCAGCACCGCAATCAAACTCCTTTTTCTGGATAAGAACTGGCTCATAGACGGCTTGCTGTAAGAATACTTGGGGGAAAGGCTCTTGTCATGGGACTTTACTTCGGAGCGTTGGCAGGAGCCGGCGGTTGCGATTGAGGCTGAGCCGGGGCTGGCGGTTGGCCGGGCGTCTGGCCTTGCGGCGCAGGTTGTTGCCCAGCCGGTGCAGGTGGCTGTCCAGCCGGTGCCGGAGCGCCGGGTTTTTGCTGACCCGGAGGCTGCCCACCTCCAGCAGTCAGATTCTTCGGAGGAATTTTTTGGATTTCCGGCCAGGTCCATTGCTCTTTTCGATCCTTAAACTCGTCCCGTATCTGTTTGACCATCTCTGCCGTGATCGCGGGAGCGTTATTTCCCCAATCGGATCGAACATAAGTCAGAATTGAAGCAAGCTGCTGATCGGTGTACTGACCCTCCCAGGCTTGCATGGCATTATTAAATGGTTTCCCCTTGATCTCTACCGGTCCTTGCAGGCCTTTGAGCACGATCGCAATAAGTTGGTTCGTCGCATCACCTGTTTCCACCTCGGAACCGGCCAGGGGCGGATATTGCCCGGGCAACCCCTCCCCGTTGGCCTGATGGCAGGTAATGCAGTTCGCTGAAAAGAGCGCTTTACCAACCACTTTTGGATCCGGAGGCAATCTTGGGCCGCCAGTCTGCGCACCGAATTTCGGCTCAAAGTCAAACACATCCGCCTTGAATCCGCCACTGAACGAAAACAAATAGGCGCCGGCCCAGAACAGTCCGAGACCGATCAGCCAGACCAGCCACAAAGGGATCGGTCCCGTTTCAGGCTCCGGTAATTCTTCGTTTGATCCGGAGTGTTCTTCAACTGAGGACTGACCGGCGCCAAAACCTCTAAAACGCTCCTCCGAATGCGGTCTGGCCACTTCAACCTGATGTTCGTGCTCTGAGCTCATTCTGTTGGTTCAGGAGCTTCCGGCAAGGGGTAGTTCTTTTTCAGTGAGAGCAGATAGTCCACAAGCGCTTTTCCTTCCGCTGTTGGGACCACTTCGTGACCGGGAGGCGGCGCATCTGTCCCTTCCAGCTTGACGGCATTGGCGGATGGCTGACCCTGGATCTCCTGGGTTCTAAACAGCCATCGATAAGCCGGCATGACCGACTCAGGAGTCGTGGCTCGAGGATTGTACAAGAGCCGGTAGAACCACTGCGGATCAGTCTGCCGATCACCCGCATTGGTCAGGTCCGCGCCGAGCCTGGATGTCCCGAGAAAAACTGCCCGATCAAACATGTAATCCCTCGCCACGGTGCGCCGTTTACCCCATTTGCGATCAATGTCGCTCCCCTCGTTTTTGTCGCGCACATACTGACTATGACAATAGAAACAGCCGTTCGCCGCATACACACGGGCCCCCTGGTCGGCCGTACCAGGATTGCCGGGCGGAGCCAAGGCGCCGGTCGCCTCGTCCTTGCTCCGCTGCAGACCGGCAAACGTAATGTATGGATAAGCTGCCAATGCGAGCCAGGATAACCCGAACAGCAGAAAAACACCGAAAAAGAGCCCAGTTAGCTTGTTCACGCGACGCTTACCTCGGGTGCAATTTTCTTTGAGGCGTCGGCTGACGCTTCGATAACGGCAGATCGCTGTTTCACCGGTGCCGAGATCAGGAGAATCAGAGCGAACGCCACCGCGAAGGCGAGATTCGCCAGCACCAGCAAAAGCACGGCAAAGTTTTGAATTAGCAGAAACGGCCCAAGCAGATCGCTCACTGCACTCATCGAGACCTGCGGATCCTGCAGGCCGAATCCTTGAATCAAACCGCCCATGGTCAGATCAAAAAGTAGCAATCCGATGCCGACAACGCTGAGCCAAAAGTGCGCCGTGATAAAGCCGGGCGACAGCCACGGCCTGTCCAGCAGCCTGGGTACAATGTAATAGAAGGCTCCGAACAGGATCATGCTGTAGAAGCCAAAGAGACCAAGCTGAGCGTGGCCAAACGTAACGAAGGTGAACTGCGTGATCTGGGCGATCGTCCGAGTCGAAATCAGGCTCCCTTCAAAACCGTACGCCGTGTAAGCCATGGCGCCGATCACCGCAAAGCGGAGCGCGGGACTCCAATGCAGGTCCTCGAACTTGCCCCTCATCGTAAGGTGAAAATTCACTGCCACGGCCAGGACCGGAAGGATCATCAGCACCCTGGCCACAATGCTGGCAGTTATCATCCATGCAGGAAGCGGCCCGCCGATCAGATGCGCCATACCCGTCCACCCGCCAAGAAGTGCCAGCGACCAGAAACCGAACAGAGCTAGTTTGTAGCTATAAATCGGGCGGCCAACGAGTTTCGGAATCAGATAATATGCGGTGCCCAACGCGATTGGCGTCAGCCATAGATCGATAAGACTGCCGATGTACCACCAAACGATCGCCGGCTGCGCAGGCCCGGGGGCAGACGCGATGTTCAGCAGGATGTTTGCCGTAGCGTACATCCACGAGAACCACAAAAATGCGCCCAGGATATACCATTGTGAAATGTACGTGGGCCCCGGCTTCCTGGCCCAGAAGATCGTCAGAGCCCACAGCCCGACGATCACAAACGCGAGAAACAACATGAAGGCTGCGTACGACGGAAACTCCAACATCTGTTTACCGGTCGTTGCCCCAGTCAAAACCGATAGGACTCCAACAGCGATCCCGATATTCCAGGTAGCAGCCGCGAGAATCGGAAACAATGGATCGCGCAACGGCACCCTGCTGAACCGCGCCAGCAGCCAAATGCCGACACCGATACCGGCGCATGTAGCCCACCCGTAGACGAAACAGTTGAGAAAAGCAGGATAGGTACGGCCGAAACTCAACCAGGCAACACCCGGGAACGTCCACCAAGCCGCTGGTGTATGAATTTGCGAAGAGGCCAGGAGCCAGAAACCCGAGGCAACGACCAGCCAAAAGACGCCTGATGCTAAAAAGATCATCACCGGGATTCGGACGGATCGATCGATGATCGAGGGGTCGCTCCGTTCTTTTACTGACTCGGATCGCGTCTCTGGCTCTGAAATGGCGGATTGTTCCATCACTTATGTGCGCTCTTAAAGATCAATTGTTCGGTTAGGTCAAAAGGGGCGTTTGGCGTTTGGCGCTCGCAGATCGGCACTCATTGATGAGCTCCCGGCATTTGAGCGGTTGGAGAGGGCGCCGGAGACGCCGCCGCCGGAGCGGCGGCAGGAGGATTAATCGGCCCTGCTGCGTGCGGCTTGTTTGCCTGCAATTGAGCCACAACCAAATCCATCGCTCGATCGATTGGAATTCCGACCACGCCCTTGCTTTTGTCTACCCAGTGATACTGTGTCAGGAATTTCTGATTTTCTGCATTCAGTTCGGCGAGGTTTTTCAAACGCACTTCTGCAGTTTGTTCATCCACAGTAGGAATGTTATCGCGCTGCGAGATCAGAAAGGCAGCCAGGCCAACAAACAACAGCATCATCACCAGACTGGTGATGATCACCGAAAGTGAAACTCTGTCCTTTTGTGTATTCTTCGCCATCGCCTTAGTTGCTCAATTTTAATGATTCAAGCAGGCGCGGATCCCGAGCCGGAAAGAGCGAGACACTACCAAGACGCCGGATAAAAATAACTGCCAACGGACAGCCGATCGCCAGCAGACTTAGTAGGTCCAGAATGCTCAATTCGAACCCTCGCGGGTGCGCAAACGGCAAGATTGTGACGTAGGTGTCCAGAATATGCATTCCCAGCACCCAAAAGGAGATTGCAGCCAGGAGCTTTGCGTTCCTCTTCGTGTATTGAAACAATAGATAGAAGAATGGAATAAAGAACCGGCCAATGACCAGGAAGGTGTTCAGAACGTTCCATGACTCGATGTTCCGGCGCAGGAACCATTCTGTTTCCTCCGGAATGTTGGCATACCAGATCAGCATGTACTGGGAAAAGCCGATGTACCCCCAGAAAATCGAGAAGACGAAGAGGAGTTTGCCCATGATGTGGTAATGCTCTTCGTTCACAAACTGCAGGTAGCCTGCATTTTTAAGTGCCATCACTACCAGGATAATCAGGGCGATGCCGGCGCCCGCCGCGCCCGCGAAAATGTAAACACCCCACATCGTCGAGGCCCAACGATAGTCCGGCGACGAGAACCAATCGAAGGCTATCAAGGTCGTGCAGGCTGCAAAAAGGAGAATCCCGGGAAAAGAAAATCCACGCATCTGGATCGACCACTTGGGATCTCCGTCGCTGTCCTGGCGGACGGAAGTACGCCGAAAATAAAGCGCCGCAAAACCGAAGAACGCAAAATAAAGAATGGCCCGGATCCAGAAGAAAGGAACCACAATCAATCCGAAACGCAGCTCGAAATAGCCAAGCTTGTCTCTCAAATGCGGGTCAACCACCGGGCTATCCTTTGCCGCGATCCAATCCCAGATATCGCGACGGACGATGAACAGCGGCAGAAAGAACAGAAACATCCACGGAAGGAGACTTGCCAAGTTCTCCATCTGGCGCCGGACAACGACTCCCCAACCAGAATCGGTCGCGTGGTGCAAGATGATCCAGAAGAAGCAACCAATCAGAATTGTGTAGAAATACAGGAAGGCAAACAGCCACGAGAATGCGAATTGCTTCCGCAACTCGCTGCCTGCAGGAGCGGCGAAACCGATGATTAGCGTGACCAGCAGGGAGGACACACCAATTCCCAGGAGTCCTAACAAAAGCCGGTTGATGTTCCGGTTTTCAAAAATCTCTGGCTTTGGAACGGTCAAATGATCGTGGCTCATTGCTCCTATCGCGTTTGCTTTGGCTGCGTTTGCGTTTGAGGCGGTTGCGCCGGCTGAGGCGGGTTCTCCTGTTTGCCCTCTTTTTCCAGTGCGGCTCGCTGATCTTCAGGAACATCTGCTAAGCGCGCGTCCTGACTTTTCTGCAATGCGCGAATGTAGGCGATGATCGCCCAGCGATCCTTCACGGTCACTTTATCGCCGTAAGCCATCATCGTGTTATAGCCGTGCGTGATCGTATTGAAGATCTGGCCGTCCGCCATCTGCCGATACTTATCCTGGTGATAGTTTGCGATGCCGAGCAGTCCATATTTCGACGTGATCCCATTGCCCTGCCCGGTCGCACCATGACAGACTGCGCAATCGATGGTGAATACTTTCTGACCTCGCCGAAGTAGTTCGGCTGTGACCGGCAACGGAAGACCGGTGCCCCACTGGTCTCCCATTTTGCCGGTATTAAGATAGTCGGTTCCGGCAGAAAACTCTCCCAGGGGCGAACTGATATCGTCCTTTGGAACTTCAGAGTTCTGCATCGGATGGCCCGGAATGTCGTATCCCATCGGAATTGTTCCATCGACAGGCGGGCGCGCCGCCCGGCCATCCGCGAAAAACGAACTTGGCTTTTGAAATTTCACCTTATCCTGGCGCTTCATGTCGCCGAAGAATTCAATGGCGGTCTCCTGACGACGTTGTCCCTGGAAGCCCAGCAACGCTATCGCAACGATCGTCAGTAAGATGAATCCGATCAGGAAATTCTTAATCATTCGCGTAAAGCACAGTGACCGCTTTACCACCAATTCCCTCCAGGAACTCTCGAGTCGCGGTCTCCGAAAACCTCGGATCCACCGACTCGATCACCAGGAAGAATGCGTCATTTGTCACACGGCTGAATGGTTCATGATCAAAGAGGGGATGGTGCATTCGAGGTAACCTGTTCAAAATGAATACGCCAAAAAACGCGGTGAACGCTGAGATCAACACGGTCAGCTCGAACATGATCGGGAAAAAAGGTGGAACGGTGAAAAAATTCACCGGCTTGCCGTGTACGATCAATGGGAAGAGAAACGACGAAGGAATGAACTCGAGCAAGGCAGCCGTTGTAAACCCGAGAAAGCCCCCGCAAAAGATGATGTAACCGAGCGGTGATTTCCCGAGTCCCATCGCCTTGTTCATCCCATGGATCGGAAAAGGCGAATGAACATCCCAGAACTTGAATCCTGCGTCCCGTACTCTTTCTGCGGCCTCATATAACGTCGTTGCGCTCGGGAATTCCGCTATTATCCCGAAAACGGGCCTTCTGATTGCTGCAGCGCTCATGCGTGGGCCTCCTCAACAGGTTCTTCCCCTCCGCCGGCCGGCGGATGATAGTGAGGATCGGACTCAGGAAGCACACTCTTGACCTCCGACATCGCGACCATTGGAAGGAAGCGGATAAATAACAAAAAGAGGGTCAGGAAGATTCCGTGTGTTCCAATGAAAGTGAACACGTCCACCCAAGTAGGGTAATACATACGCCACGCGGACGGTAAAAAATCCCGGTGCAGCGAGATAACAAATATCACGAAGCGCTCGAACCACATGCCCGCGTTCGCGCACATCGACACGAAGAAGACGATGGCCCAGTTTCTGCGGAACGCGCGAACCCACATAAGCTGCGGCATAATCACGTTGCAGGTGAACATGGTCCAGGAAGCCCACCAGTAGGCCCCGAAATACCGGTTCAAAAACGCAAATCGCTCGAACGGGTTCGCTCCATAAAACGCCACAAAAAACTCCATACAATACGCGTATCCCACGATCGAGCCCGTCACGAGTAGCAGCTTGCACATCACGTCGATATGATCCCACGTGAAAACATCGTGGAGCTTGTAAAGGGAACGCGCCGGAAGCATCAATGTCAGCACCATGGCGAATCCTCCAAAAATTGCTCCGGCGACAAAGTAGGGAGGAAAAATCGTCGTATGCCAACCGGGTACCAACGAAGTCGCAAAGTCGAATGACACGGTCGAGTGAACCGATAAGACCAGCGGAGTCGAGATACCGGCCAAGACGAGGTAGGCCATCTCGTAATGGCGCCACTGTCTATTGCCGCCGCGCCATCCGAACGAGAGTATCCAGTAAATGGTTCGCGAAACTCGTCCCTTTGCCCTGTCCCGCATCGTCGCCAGGTCCGGCACCAGCCCAAGATACCAAAACAAAACTGAGACTGTGAAATAGGTGGAAACCGCGAAGACGTCCCACATTAACGGACTGCGGAAATTGGGCCAAATCCAATTCGGATTCGGAACCGGAGCCATAAACCAGACCATCCAGATCCTGCCGACGTGAATCGCCGGAAAAATTCCCGCGCAAATCACCGCAAACAGGGTCATGGCCTCGGCCGCTCGGTTGATCGAAGTTCGCCATTTCTGACGGCAGAGATGTAGAATCGCTGAGATCAAAGTCCCGGCGTGACCGATACCGATCCAGAACACGAAATTGGTAATATCCCAGGCCCAACCTACCGGAATGTTATTCCCCCAGACACCAACCCCGGTGAACAGGAGATAGAGAATGCAGAAGACGCCGAAAGCGGCGAAGGAGCTCGTGATAGCGATCGTAACCCACCACCAGAGCGGAGCCTTGTTCTCGACGATCCCGGCGATCCGATCGGAAATCCACGCCATCGAATGGTTATTCCAAACGAGCGGGTGTCTCGGCATCCGTTCCACGAAAACAGTCGTTGATGCGTCGCTTTCAGCCATTAGGCATTTCCTCCGGTGGTTTGAGTGTCGGCCTGCGGTAAGCCGTGTCTCTGATCCCCGTTTTCGTCTACATTGATTCGGCCGACTCTACTGGCACCTGGCATCTTCGGATTCGGGTTGCGAAGCCGGGCCAGATAACTCGTGCGCGTCTGCAGGTTGAGATATTCGAGCAGGTGGTAGTTCTGCGGAAGCTTTTGGAGCTGCGCGACGCCGCTCTTCGGATCTTTCATGTCCCCAAAAACAATCGCCTCAGCCGGACAAACCTGTTGGCAGGCCGATTTCACAGAATCTGTCGGCAGTGCCAGATCGCCCCGAACACCAACCTTGATCCGTTGAGAAATTCTGGCCGTTTCGATTCGCTGAACACAGTAAGTGCACTTTTCCATGACCCCACGGGTTCTGACGGTCACGTTTGGATTTTTCTGCATCTTCGAGATCTCGTCCATGCCCCATGGAGCCAACGGCCCGAGATACAGCTCCGATTTGCCCTGGAACCCAGGCAAGCCGTTCTCGATGCGATCCAAGACCGGCCGATCGTTGTAGTTAAAGAAGTTGAAGCGCCGAACCTTGAATGGGCAGTTGTTCGAACAATACCGCGTGCCGATACAGCGGTTATAGACCATCACGTTGAGTCCATCTTCGCTGTGGACGGTTGCGTTCACCGGACAGACGGTCTCGCACGGTGCGTTCTCACAGTGCTGGCACATCATGGGTTCCATCACCATTTCCGGGTCATCCTCGAGGTGCGGATTGTTCTTATCGCCATCGGCGCTGGCAAAATAACGGTCAATCCGCATCCAGTGCATCTCACGGCTGTTATTCACCTGCTCCTTGCCAACCACCGGGATGTTATTCTCCGCCTGGCATGCCAAAACGCACGCGGCGCAACCGATACATGTGTTGAGATCAACCACCATCGCCCATTGGTTCGGGGCGTTCAGCGGTGGATGGCTGTAAAGCGAAACGTTTGGCGGAATGTCAGCATCCATCCATACCGCCTTGGCGAATGCCGGGTTCTTCTTGTAATCTTCGACTGTCCCTTCGCGCACCAGAGCGCGACCTTCCATGCTGTAGTGATTCTGCGTCTGGACGAGTTTATGCCCATTTTTCTGGATCAACTTCACTGTGACCCTCGTGGTATAATAGGGCGCGTCGGTGGTTCGCAACTTGTACGCGTTAAACCCGGTTCCCCGCCCAACCTTGCCAACCACCCATCGGCCGTAGCCTAGCGAAAGGCTGAGCGAATAATCGGCGTGCCCAGGTGCGATCATCACTGCCGCCGGTAGCTTTCGGTCGCCAACACTGATTTCCACCAGGTCTCCATCTGCAACCTGCAACGCTTTAGCAGTCGACTTGCTCAAAAGTACAGCATTGTCCCAAGTCAGCTTCGTAATCGGGTCCGGCAATTCCTGGAGCCACGCATTGTTGGTGTAGCGCCCGTCGTAAACCTTGTAATCCGCCGGAAAGACAATCTCCATGGCGCTAGGCGTCACCGGGCCTTCTAACGGACCCGCAGATTTCAGCAACTCAGGCAAAGCATTCGGATTTAATTCCACCTTCGCGGCTTCGTAGCCGGTTTTCTCTGCATAACCTTGCCGCAGAAACTTCGTCCAGGCCGCCTCAAAGTCGTTCTCTTTGGTGAAGGCCTTGAAAGTCTCGCGAATCGCCTGCACACCGTTCGGAAGAGCGGCCAACCTGGCGAGGATGTCTATTTGGGATAGCCCGCCGAACAACGGGAGAATCATCGGCTGAATCGGCAGGTAAGTACCATCCGCCGCCCGCTGGTCTCCCCAGGATTCAAGGAAATGTGCTTCAGGCACATGCCAATTCGCCTCGCGGGAGGTCTCATCGAAATAGTAGCCGAGCCGAATGACTTCCGGGATCGACTTCTGAACTCCGGACCAGTCGAGATCTGCCGGCGCGGTATAAACCGGATTGCCGCTTAGAACAAAAAGCGTTTTGATCGCGCTCGATTTTGCATCAGCGGCCAGTTCGCGAAGATTCGCCATCTTTACCCGCGGAGCGCTGAATACTTCCAGCGTCGAGCCGAAAGCGTCGAGCGCGTTGTTCATGGCGAGAACCAGGCCGTGCACCCACGCCGGATAGCGGTTGCCTACCAATACTAGACTTC
>DASZGG010000307.1:0-6876 GCA_035939025.1 Chthoniobacterales bacterium
TTGAAGAGTTTTTTAAAAAGGCGCATTACCACTCCGATCTGGTTTTTGCCGGTTACCAATCCAAACCGGCCTTCCTCAGAGACTTCGAGCAGAAATTTGTGACCAGTGATGCCTGCAAACAAATCGAAGCTTTATACAGCCTGATCTTCAAAACTATGGAAGAAAACCCACACCTTTAAAAGGGTCGCGCGTTCGGCTTTCGGATTTTTTAAAAGAACGGAGCCTTGAAATGTTGGCGCTGCGTGCGTCGAGAGCGGGTGCCTCGCCCTTGCTGACAAACCTGCCGCACCGGCTCCAACGCGAGCGGATGAACAAAGAACGAAAAGGATGTTCTCCTGAAGCTTCGCAGTGTGCGGACCGATCCAAATCCCCCTGAAGGATGGATCTCTCTTTCTGTGGAAAAGGAAGTTCTCAACAAGAGAGTTAGAACAGGGGGACTGCCACCAGGTTACATCGATCAATAAGCCAGAAGGCCGTTGTCAGCGCCAGATGAAGCAGGACGCAACCTTGATCGGTGCGCGTCGAAGACGCCGCGCGCCGCCGCCATCACCGGCATCCTCTTTTCGGTTCTCCCTGATTACGGGCCTTTTACTGTTCCGGCTTTCGGTCCGGGCCGATCCACTGGAAACGGGGGCGTGGCTTAAGACCAGTGCGAACAAAGTCGCTCTGGCGCTGAACCTGATGCCATTCGCCGGCATTGCCTTTTGATGGTTCATCTGCGTGCTGCGCGACCGCGTGGGACAACCATGTTGGTGCTAATCGCTAAAACAGCAAGACACGCTTTTGTTCCACGCACGCTGTCGCATAGAGGTACATGGCTGCGGACCATGATTGCCAATCCTCGCCACAGGCGACTCCGTCGCTCGCGCGAACCCATTCATTGAAGCCGAAAGCCAATGACGAATTCCGCGCGTTGCGAACAAACTCTGCTAAGGCGGCGAGTTTCCGCCGAGCGAGTTGCGGAAACCCCGCAGCGACGATCGCAGCCACATAAAACCCCAAAATAAAAGGCCACACGCCTCCGTTGTGATACTCGCCCGGCCGATTGTATATCTCGTATCGTGAACGCCAATCCGGATCCTGACGCGTAATATATGGAAAGAAATTAGGTGGAAGTTCGCCAACGAGCTCACCTCGCGCGCGGAGAATGTCGCACTGGTGTTCCACCCACAAAATAATCCGTCTGGCTCGCGAGCGTGTGGCAATACCTGAAATGATTGCCAAGCTGTTCCCAAGCAGATCAAAACGTTCGCTACATTGGATTTTGTAGGACCATAAGGCATAGTACGGTTTTTTTGAGATTACGAGCCCTTCCAGTTGATTCGGCCGTTGTCGATCACTGCGAATTACTGGCTGGCCTAACTGATGACGAAGCAAACGTGCCTTTTCGGCATAGCCGAGAGCACGAAGGTAGGTGAAAACGATGGTGTTTACAAAAAGTCCGAACCCGAGTACCCATTGCTCATCGCGCCAGTCGCTGGTGGGCAACTGCGCCACCAGGATGCGGTCTCCTGGACTCTGGTAGTCCATCCAAGTCAGCGCCCGCCGCATAGCGTCGACCAAAAAGCCTGTGTCGCCAGTCACCTTGCGAAAGAAAGACAGTACCATGAGGAATAGAGGGGTCGTGTCGCTAGCTCCGCGGTTCTCTGGATCATGCACCAAGGATGGGATGTGCCCGTGGACACTTTGGTTTCGTGCCAGTGTCTCCAGAACTTTCCGCAACGAAGCGATTAATTTCTCATTGCCTGAAACCAGAATCCCTAACGCGCAGATTAGACAATCGCGCGTATAAGGTTCAGGATAGCCCCAACCGGCCGCCCTTGGCAAACCGGAGAAAGGTCCGCACATATTGTGGTGAAGCACTTCCAAAGCAGCATGCTTCGCTGTTGCGACAGCCGAAGCCGTTTCTATTTTCATTTTTAAGAGACACCGAGACGACGGGAGATAATTTCGACGAACTTCTTGGCCACTACTTTGTAATTAAAAAGCTCGACCACGCGCCGTCTGCCTGCCTCGCCCATGCGCCGACGCAATTGTTCATCTTTCATCAGCCGGAGCAGGGCTTTGGCGATGTCGTGAATATTCGCGCGATAACCTGCTACACGCGGTGGATCGAAAATGATTCGATGACCGTCGCTGTATCCTTCGGCTTTACCCAGAATTGTCTCAGAAATTCGAATTTCTTGGTCGATAGCGGCTAAAAATGCGGTCTCACCATCGATCAGCGTGTCGAGCATAGCCATTGCTCGAATCCCAATCACGGGCTTGCCGCAGGCGCCTGCCTCGATCTGGGGCATTCCAAAGCCTTCTAGACGTGAAGGAGCCGCGTAAATGTCGCAGGCCCCAAGAAGATACGGCATGAAATTACGCGAGACCGTATTGGTAACATAAACCACGTTTTTTTCGATTCCAAGATCAGTCGCCTGCCGCAGATCAGCGAGGTTCTGCGTCACAGTTCGCGGCTGGGGCCATACTTTGCAAACGTATTTCCAGGCAGGGGCGTGCGCGCCGATCGACGCTAGAGCCTGCATTACTTCCAATGCACCTTTCGACGCGGCATCGCCGCCGACAGTAAGAATCATTACTTGGTCAGGAGAGATCCCAAAAATCTCCCGCACAATCGAAATCTTCGTATCCGTTGAGGGGTGCTGAATGAATGAGTCGGTGTCGCACCCAACCGGGAGCACCTCAATGATCTTCGGATCAATCCCGTCACGGATATAAGTTTCGCGAACCCAATTCGACGTAACAAGAATCAACTGCAAACTATTTAGAACCTCTGCATAATTCGCGATATAGCCGTCAGCCACTAGCCAGGGGACTGGACGCGCGCCGTAGCGCAGCGGATGCAAAACCAGATCCGGTGTGTGGCCCCAATATCCGACGCCAACAACCACATCGGGTTGGAACCACCGGTAATACCATGCTTTTTCCTGGGCCGAGTCGAAGTGTGCCGGGTAAACATCTACACCGATTTCGCGAAGACCTTTGAAGAGCAGATCGCCTTGGGTGGCGAGCCCACCTGCCGAAGGCGGATAGTCATAAAGAACCAGTACTTTCACCGCTCAACTCCGTCCATCCACGATGTAACTTCTTGCGGAGAACAGAAACACCAGAACGCCTCAACGCTTGGAACCGCTCGCGCCTCCCAAGTGTCGGGCAAGAAGCCGTAAATTTCCCGAATGATCCGACGCTTTTCACCCAGGGCTGCAGAAGAAAGAACTTTCTTGCGATGAGCATTACGATTCGCCCTCGGTAGATAACTACCGTGACCGTCCTCGTATGCAAAAAGCCAGAGCGATTTGCTCACGATCGTTCCCGTGCGCCACAAATCAAAAACCGCGCGAAATACCTCCTCGTGACGCCGATGGCGCGTATACTCGCCCTTCGGTCCATGCGTTATTACCAGGTCAAAGCTGAAGCTTGCCGCCCACCGGCCGATCACGCGGAACATTTCCGCCGGCGGTAACGGACGTTGCTCGGGGCCATCATCGCAGTCGCGGAGTTCACCCGCGCCATTGAAGCAAGCAATCGCCTTCTGAAACTTGGGCGCGCGATCTGAATCACCAGCCCGGCAAAGTCCCAAAATCCGACAGTTCCAGTCGCGTTCCATCAGCAATGTGCCACCTACCCAAAGTGTCTCATCATCAGGATGCGCCACCACTACAGCCACTTCACGTATTTGGCGCGGATTCATTCGGTATGCCCCGCGAGTCCTAAAATAATGGTTTGCAAGGTTTTGATCGTCATCGCTTCCGCTACGGCATTCTCCGCAAGAGCCTTGTTGTTTTGACACGCTCAGTATCGGACCGCGTGGTCAGGTTCTCCCATACTTTTCTCGACGCGTTACCCTTTCCTTTGCATATGGGCAAAAAAACTAGAGATTGTTCAAAATGACAGGAGTCTTACTGTAGAGGAGAACATTTCGAGGATTCTAGGCGCTCCGCAGCTGAGTTCTCCGAGAGCAATGCAACTCCATGGAAATTGCCTCTACCATAAAGCACATAGCGTTCCTCGGGGATCATCTCCCGCGTCAGTGCGGCATTGCTACATTTACCTCGGACATTTGTGAAGCTGTTGCTGTGCAATACCCGCAATGCCAGTGCGTGGTGGGCGCAGTCAATGATCGACCCGAGGGTTATGATTATCCTGCTCAAGTGCGATTTGAAATCGACGAAAAGGAACTCGATTCCTATCGGCGCGCGGCTGACTTCCTCAACATCAATAACGTCGAGGTAGTCTCGGTCCAGCACGAGTTTGGCATCTACGGGGGACCCGCCGGCAGTCATCTTTTGGCGTTCTTGCGTGACGTGCACATGCCAGTGGTGACGACTTTGCACACGGTGCTGGAGGAGCCGAATCCGGATCAGCGGGTGGTGATGAAGCAGCTCGATATACTCTCCAATCGGTTCATTGTGATGGCTGACCGAGGCAAACGTTTCCTCGAGGAAATTTATGGCATCGCGAGGGAAAAGATCGACGTGATCCCGCATGGGATACCGGACATCCCTTTCATCGATCCAAACTTTAACAAAGATCAGTTTGGGGTTGAGGGAAAAACCGTACTCCTAACGTTTGGCCTGCTCTCCCCTAACAAAGGAATCGAATACGTGATTGAGGCGCTCCCGGCGATTCTCGCACAACACCCGAATGTCGTTTATATTGTTCTTGGCGCTACGCACCCGAATCTCCTGGCACGCGAGGGCGAATCTTATCGAATCAAGCTGGAACGCCTCTCTGAGGATCGTTGCGTCACACACAACGTCATCTTCTACAATCGATTCGTTACGATACAGGAATTGAAAGATTTCATCGGCGCCGCGGACATCTACATCACGCCTTATCTCAACGAATCCCAGATAACTTCCGGCACGCTGGCATATAGTTTCGGCGCCGGGAAAGCAGTCGTTTCCACACCTTACTTGCATGCGAAGGAACTGCTTGCGAACGGTCGCGGCATCCTCGTGCCGTTCTCCAATCCGAAAGCAATAGCGGAAGGCGTGAACCGCTTTCTTTCCGATCCGGTCCTCATGACGGCCACGCGCAAACGAGCATGGAAACTGGGACGCGAGATGATCTGGTCGGTTGTCGCCCAGCGACACATGGAAAGCTTCGAACGCGCGCGAGCCAGCTTGAGTGCGTCTCCACGAAAAGCGTTCGCAGTTCGAACGCTGGACAATAGCCCTTATCAGTTACCGCCACTGAAGCTAGACCACCTACTTCGAATGACCGACAGCACCGGCATTTTCCAGCACGCGATCTTCAACGTACCGAACTTTGCCGAAGGCTACTGCACGGATGACAACGCGCGTGCTTATATCCTGACCTTGCTGCTGGAGGAAACGACGAATCGGGTGTCGGAGAACCAATTCGAACGCTTGGCGAGCATTTACCTCGCGTTCTTGTGGGACGCTTTTGATCAGGAAACCTGTCGTTTTCGGAATTTTATGAGCCATCAGCGGCAATGGCTGGAACGGGAAGGTTCGGAAGACAGCCACGCACGGGCGCTTTGGGCGGCGGGCACGGCGCTTGGCCGATCAAAAAACGAGGGGCACCGTAACCTTTGTGCACTCTTGTTCCAACGCGGACTTCCCCCTGTCGAGGGGTTTAGTTCCCCAAGGGCATGGGCCTTTGCGCTACTCGCGATCCAGGAATATCTGCGTTCTTTCTCCGGCGATCGAAGTGTCAATCAGCTGCGCGAAGTATTGACCAACCGCTTGGTCGACTTGTTCCGAATAAATTCGTCGGATGATTGGGTGTGGTTTGAGCCTGTAGCGGCCTACGACAACGCGAAACTTTCCCAGGCGATGATCCTTAGCGGGTACTGGACTTCCCGAGGTGACGTTGTCGACATCGGGTTGCGGTCGCTCCGCTGGCTGGTGGAGCAGCAGACGGCTGAACGGGGGCATTTCGCGCCGATTGGCAGTAATGGCTTTTGGATCCGCGGCGCCGAGCGCGCCCATTTCGATCAGCAACCAGTGGAAGCCCACGCCATGATTGCCGCTTGCGTGGAAGCGTACGCGCTAACTCGGGATGCGAGCTGGCACCGGGCTGCGCGCCGCTGCTTTGACTGGTTTCTCGATCGGAACGATCTCGGTCAGCCACTCTACGACGCGAGCACGGGTGGTTGTCGCGACGCATTGCATCAGGACCGCGTAAACCAAAACCAGGGCGCCGAATCGACCCTCGCTTTCCATTTGTCGCGAGCAGAAATGACTCGAGCGGAAGCGGTACTCTACAGCGAAACCCAAAAATTGGTGCAAATTGAAGGTTAACTCCAACAGGGGGCGAAACTTTCGACTAAGGATGAATGGCGAAGCTATCTACAAACTCAGCTTTGGTTCATCCTCGGATCAAAGCGCAAAGAAGTTCTTCGAGTTTTACGGAAGCTATGATCGTTAACTTATCGCTAATCGCGTAAGGTAAAATCAGTTCCCCCCCATGGCGCAGTGCACCGCAGGTATAGATCACGTTCGGTACATAACCGTCCCGCTCGTCTTCTTCAGGCGTCAAGAGCGGCTCGCGCAATCGCCCGATAACCTTCGTCGGATCGGTCAGATCGAGTAAGACTGCGCCGATGCAATATTTGCGCATTGGGCCGACGCCGTGAGTGAGCAAGAGCCAGCCAGCCTCCGTCTCAATGGGTGAGCCGCAATTACCGATCTTGGATAACTGCCAGTTTTCGGATGGGCGCACGAGTATCTGCGGGTCGTCCCAGAAATGCGGATTATCGGAGAACATGATGAAGAGGTTTTCATCGTCTTGGCGCGAAATCATCGCGTAGAGTCCGTCGATGCGTCGGGGAAAAAGTGCCATTCCCTTATTCTGGACCGCTCGGCCATTTAGAGTGAGTACACGAAAATCCAGAAAATCCCG
>DASZGG010000308.1:0-5040 GCA_035939025.1 Chthoniobacterales bacterium
GGAAAGCCGATCATGCATTCGGTCGAAGATGCAGTTGGGCTCTTTTATACGACCGGCTTGGACGCGCTGGTTGTCGAGGATTATCTCATCGAAAAATAGGCTTTCTAACCCGCAATGAGCGACTCGACTGAGCTCGCCGAAGTCTCGTCTTCTTAAAGGGTGCGATTTTTGCGGGGTTAGCCTCTACTCACGGTCAGAACGCCGAACGCGATTATCTCCTGCGGCGGCAATAAGTAGCAAACCAATCACCGGCGTGAGAAGTAGCGAGCTAACAAGATACCCAAAAAACCCAAGGGGCTTGTGTATGCCAAGCATCGCGATCAACAAACAGAATACGAAGTATATTAGTACCAAAACCATCGAACGTCGATTTTGACAGCGCAAACTTCAAAACGATGAACGAGTAACCCCCCCATGCACATTCCCTTCATTTGCGATCTAACCGGCCTTTTGCGAAGGAGACTCGCTCTTGACCTTCGGAGCAACGATTTTCCCTTCTTCGAATTCGCGTGCGAAATGTTCCCTAACTTTCTTGGGATCGAAATCGAGGAACGTGCCACCGGAGGCGAAGTGCTGGACGAACACCTTACCGACCGCATAGGTGAAAGCAGCCGCCAAACCCGGAACGGCGACGAACGCACTTAAATATCCAACAACCGGAACAGCCTTGACCAGGCTGACGGTCAACGCCATGCCCAGCGTCGGCGCGCCCAATCCTGCCAACAAAGATGCGACAATGTTTTTCACCTGATCTTCTTTGAACGGCACTTCGTAAACAGCAGAGAGTTCCTTGAGCATCTTCAGTTCCACCACGGTAATTGCGACCATGTCGAACAGCGGAAATGGAATCGCACCGCCTCCAGCCGCCCACAGGACATTCTGTCTGATGATTTTATCGGCCTCGGCTTCCTTCGTGGGAACTTCCTCCGTGAGAGCGGGCCGGTCGACCGTCGTTGCGTGTGCCGTCATAGTATTTATTGGAGTTAGAGTCGATTTGGATGCTGAGAGTTTTCCAGTGTGTCGGCAAGAAAAAAATCAGGATTTAGCCTGCATCGCTCACGAACCCTGATTCTGCAACTCCTGACATCTTCCTTAGAGCTCTTAACAGCCTTTGTCTCCCTGGTGCATCACAAGAGGCAAAGGCTGGAGCCTTCGCTTACGCGGCGGCCGCCGGACGTGAACTTTGCGGGATCAGTCTCCATTTAACCAAATTCCGAAATTTGGAATCGTCCTCGTCCTCGTCGTCGTGCTCGTCCTCGGTGCATTGGGATTCCGTGACCGCAAAGAGACCGATGGAACTAATTTGTTCTGTTAGTCTGACTGCGAAACGATCGGGATTCCTCAAATTCGGTTTTCAGGTTTAAGAGGCCCTGGAATCCGCGCAGACCTTGGTGCAGTTCCCGCACGCTTTTCAAAAGAATCATCCGAAACGCCGGTTCATAACGAGCTGAGGAGACCAAATCATTGACGCGCTGTTTCAGCTGATTCAGCTCCTGAACAGCCTGGGCAAGTCGCTGATTCGATTCTGAAAGTCGATCCAGGCTTGCCGCCAGTTCCTGTTCAGCTTTGTTAAACTGAGACTCAAACTGCTGGAAGATCTCGATGGAATCTGCGTTTGCGCTCTGAAAGACAATTTCTCTTACACCGCCTATGGCTTTCTCAAGATTTTGGTACTGAATTCTTGCCCAGCTCAAATGCTGATCGAGCGGAAGCGCTTGCTGGAGCCACCACGGCGACGTTAGTGAATCCAAAAAACGCACGTAAAAAGTCAGAGAATCGATCTCTGGCAAAGTTTGCATCTCGACGTCCGTGCGGTAATCGTCCAATTCCTCGGCCGAAAGCCGGCCCATTGGACTCTCAAGAACCGTGTGCGTGGCGTCCGGACGAAAACCGATATTTTTCACCAGGTTCTTCGTAGGGGCGATGTGCAGCAGCTTTTCTTTCCAGCAGATCAGAACTAGCTGAAAATCCCAGGTGTCAACTTTCCCTTTCGCGAGAGCACGGGTGACATATTGCCAATATTCTGCCTCGACCTGCGTCGCCGAATTTTCCTGGCATATCCGGTCCCACTCCTGTTCGGGCGAGAACGAGAGATCAAAGCGGTAATGTTGCCAAGTTCGGCGCCAGGTCGCCCAACCCCAGGCCTGCAGATACTTCGAAAAATAGTACGGCTGCGGCATCTGCACGATCTGCGGCAAAAAAAAATTCCCGCCCACGCTCGCGACCCTCTGATTATCGCGATACTTATCGAGAAGATATGCGCTGAATTCGAAAAAACTGCGGCTCGGCAGACAATCGTCTTCCAGGATGATCCCCTCTTCGACATGATCGAAAAACCAGGACATCGCGGTGCTTTCGCCGCGGCCAATTCCAAGATTCTCCTTCTGAAACAGCGTGGTAACTTCACACTCCCAGTCCGGATTGGATGCGATCTCGCGCGTGCGCCGGCAGAGTTCCGCATCGGTCTCGAAGTCCGGTCGTGGCCCATCCGCTGCGATGAACAGGCGTCGAGGACGCACTTTTCGCAGCGCTTTAACTACTTCCGCTGTCAGATCCGGGCGATTAAATATGATCAGTAAAACAGGAACCTCACATGTCATAGTGAGCGAAGAATGTGCGGTGATCGCCTCTCTCGTAAAGGGGTTTCCTGTGTAAGCGAAAGCTCCAGCTTTTGCTCGGCAGAGACAGGTCATCGTCGGGCACGCCTCGTCCTGTCGCCAGGACCTGTGCTAGTCGCCTCTTTGCCAGTTCGACGTCCAAAAAGAATCTGGGATATGGGTAGTTCATGGTTCGAGCCGATTGGATGTCAACCAACGCATCCGATCGATACTGAGTGCAGGATAAACCGGCAGGGTGACAGCCCTATGTCAGGAGAGTTCGATTCCCGCACGAAATCGCCGTAAAATCCCTCCGGGAGCGCAGACCGGCGGGGCGGAGCCGATCTTTGCACGCGTCGGAAAAGTGATACTATTGACCAGTCGATGCTTCAGTGGTCGGCTCGTGGCTGCTGTAAAAGCGCAGTTACGTCCCGGTATTTTCATATAAGTTCGAATGAGGCGCTATGGTCTATTGGAGTTCGCGGGTGCCCTCGGAATTCTTTTTTCATTCGGCCTTTTCGCGTTCATGCGGCCTCGAACCGCTTCTGAGAGTCCTACTTTAATCGAAGCCAATCGACACAAAATCCTATTGCTAACCGTCGGCAGCGAACCCAAAAGCCTTGATCCAAGCCTGGTAGAGGGGATCCCGGACGGCAGAATACTCGCCGCGCTGGTCGAAGGCTTGGTCATCAGCGATCCGAAGGACGCTTCCAAACAAGACCCTGGGGTGGCCGAAAGCTGGGAGCATAATGAAGACGCTTCTGTTTGGACTTTTCATATTCGCCCAGACGCCAAATGGTCCAACGGTGACCCGGTTACGGCGGACGATTTCGTTTTTAGTTTTCAGAGGGTTCTCACTGGTCAGTTGGGCTCGATCAATTCGAATTTCTTTTTTGTGTTTAAAGGAGCCGAGGCGTATCTCCGAGGCCAGATCACGAATTTTGACGAAGTTGGCGTGAAGGCCGTTGATCCGCATACTTTGCGCCTCGACTTGATCGGACCGGATCCCTCTTTGACGACCTTGCTTGCCGCCCAGCAGTTCTATCCCGTTCACCCGCCAACCATCTTAAAGTTTGGAACGATCGGCCAACGCGACACGAAATGGACGGCGCCTGGGAACTACGTGGGTAATGGACCATTCGTCTTGAAAACCTGGCGGAAGAATGACGTCATTGAGGTGGTCAAAAATCCGAATTATTGGGATGCAGCAACTGTTAAACTTAACGGTATCCGTTTCTACGCAATCCAAGATATCGATACGGCCGATCGTGCTTTTCGCGCCGGTCAGTTGCATAAAACGGATTCAATTCCGTTGGACAGGATCCCATACTATCGGAGAGAGCACCCGGAAATCCTGCAACTGGCTCCCTATCTCGGAGTCTATTTTTATAACCTGAATGTTGGGCGCAAACCTCTCGACAATCCAAAGGTTCGCCTGGCACTCAGCCTTTCCATTGATCGGCTCATGCTCGTCCAGAACATCTTGCGCGCGAAGCAACAACCAGCCAGCGGCTTCATTCCGCCCGGTCTGAGCGATTATCCGGTAGCCACGCGAATTGCCTATGATCCCGGGCGAGCTCGACAACTCCTCGCAGAATCAGGGTATCCCGGCGGTCGCGGCTTTCCAAAACTCAGTATCGTCATGAATACCAGCCAAACTCATCGCACGATCGCCGAAGCAATCCAGCAGATGTGGCGCGAAGAATTGAATATCGAGGTCGGGATCGAAAATCAGGAATGGAAAGTGTATATGGACACCTTAACAAAGCATCATTTTGATATCGGTCGCATCGGCTGGATAGGGACACCCGATCCAACCTTTTTCCTCGACATCTGGAAGACGGGTAATCCGAACAATATGGCCGGCTGGTCGAACGCCGAGTACGACAACCTTATAAATGCCGCGGAGCATACCGGCGACGTGAGAAAACGACTTGCTCTGCTTCGCCAAGGCGAAGATCTGTTTCTGAGTGAATCGCCTGTTATCCCTATTTACTGGTACACGAGTGCTTACTTGCTTCACCCCAGCGTCGTCGGCTGGTATTCGAACATTGAAGACGATCATCCGTACAAGTATGTAGACCTTAAGCCGCTCGGCGAACCGGCTAGTGAGAAGTTGACGAAGAGCCCCTGATCGTTAGTGCACCGTCTCCTAAATCCCTTCCCTTATTACCCGTTGGTTGTTCGGCAAATGGTCCCTTCCAACCCGGCACACTCCGTTCGCGGGGCAAATTAACCCAAATTCCGAAATTTGGAATCGTCCTCGCCTCGTCGTCGTGCTCGTCCTCGGTGCATTGGGATTCCGTGACCGCAAGGAGACCGATGTCCTGCAACTAATTTGTTCTGTTAGTCTGATTGCGAAACAATCGGGATTCTCGAGGACGAGGACGACGACGAGCACGAGGACGACTCCTCAAATTCGGAATTTGGGATTATGTGGTCA
>DASZGG010000309.1:0-3558 GCA_035939025.1 Chthoniobacterales bacterium
CGCGGCGTGACATATCCGCTCGCATTCAAAATCGCCGAGCGTCCCCCGATTTCCGGTTTCTGCGCTGTCACTACGTCCACGACCGGCGTCTGATTCCGAAGCGCATACGCCAGCCCCGCGATAATAACGATCAGCCCGAGCACCGCCGACGCGTAGCTCAGCAGCTTCCCCGCCTTGCCACCCGAACGGTGGCTGTCGTGAATCCGCAGCGAAGAAAGGTCCGCTTTTGGATGGATTTCTGTTGTCGCCATTAATACCCTGCTCTCCCTGCCAGACGCCCTTCACCTGCATCTACGCAATGTCATTTCGGAAAATTACGGGCCAAACCTGGTTTTCTGCTCTTCATTCTACCCCGCTTTGCTGATTGCCGTACGTTTCCCCCAGAGGGCCTTCCAGCTTTTCCGTACGTTCATGCTCGACTGGCCGTTTCTGTCGTTCCGCTCCTTTGCGCCGTGGCCACCCTCGGGTATACTCTTTTTGTCGCTAATTATCTTAGTTTGTGAGATAATTAGCTGTCAAGACAAAATGCGCCAAATCAACTGCACCGTGCAAATGCCCAGGCCCGCTTCGTCGCGTAAACGCAACGCCTTGATCCTTCGTGTTGGTATGGAACTTGGCCGCGAGCTTAGTACCGTCTCCATCTTCTTCCACCAGTCCATCGCCAATAAACTGGGCATCAATGTTACTGATACCAGATGCTTCGAATTAATGTCCCGTTATGCCCAGGGCCCCATCACTGCCGGCGACCTCGCCCGCGCCACCGGTTTGACGACCGGCGCCGTCACCGGCATCCTCGACCGCCTCGAAAAAGCAGGCCTCGTCGAACGCTTTCGCGACGCCAGCGACCGCCGCAAAGTCTTCGTCCGCCCCCGCTTGGAGGCTCTCCAGCGCGTCGGTCGTCTTTACCAAGGCCTCGCCGCCGCCTCCCTCAAGCACGCCTCCAGTTATTCGACCAAGGAACTTGAGCTGATCCAGCACTTTTTCGAGGGCAACCTCAAAATCCTTCGCGATCAAACCGCCAAGTCCAGCTAGCCCACCAAACCTCTATACGAAGCTCCGCCAGTTTGGCTACATTCGTTTGACCAAACCCGCCCGTTTGGTGTATTCTTTGAGGTAGGAAATTGTCCGCAAATGGCAGCCACGCGCTGCCTTTTTTATTTTAGGCCTCTTGTTGGGACAAGGGTTTAGCCCCTTTCTTCACTTCCACCGGCTTGAAATATCAAGCCCGGCTAGATTCTGCACAATTGTGGTGCAATTCCTAAGCTATTTAGAATCAACACTTACAGAAGTATGTCAAAACAAGCGATTTTAAATTCCTTTAGAATCTATGCTTAGGAAAAACCAAGGGGGGAGGGCACATTATTGTTAACTTCAAAATTCCCTAAACCTACCTTGTTCACAACTGAGATGGAGAATCCCATAATCGAACAGTTGCTCGGCAGAGTGTAAGCCTGAGCTCGCCTTAAACGTCATTTCTGCAATGACTTAAAGGCATTTATCTTCAGGCACCTGAGATGCGTATCCTTCTCTGAATCTCTGATTGGAGTCCGCCATAATGCTCAACTTTTGGAAAGACATCCAGTACGCCTTCCGCACACTATTAAAGAACCCCGGCTTCGCTATCATCGGCATCGTCACACTCGCCCTCGGCATGGCCGTTAATACCTCGCTCTTTAGTGTCGTCAACGGTTTCCTGCTCCGCCCCCTTCCCGTCCCTCATCCTGAACAAATCACTGTTCTCGCCTTGCAGCAATCCTCGCTTCCCGGAAATCGTCATTTCTCCTACCCCGACTTCGAAGACTTGCGCGACCACGCCGACTCTTTCAGCGATATTTTCGCTTTTCGAGTATCCCTCGCAGAACTCTCCGTGGACCAAAGAGCCGATCACTGCGTCATGAGCCGCGTCTCCAGTAACTACTTTTCTTCCCTTGGAGTTAAGCCAGCCTACGGACGTCTCATCCTTCCGACCGAAGGCCGCGCTCCCGGCAGCGACCCCGTCATGGTTCTGGGATATTCCTATTGGCGCAAGAGATTCGCTGGCGATCCGGACGTGGTCGGCAAAAAGGTCGAGCTCAATCAACACCCATTCACGATCATCGGCGTGGCACCCAAAGAATTTAAGGGAACCTACTCAGTCCTCGACATGGACGCTTTTATTCCTTTCAGCGCGGAAATGGCCGAAGATCCGGACAATCCTGTTGAAAAGAGTTGGACAAGCAGGGTCTCTCGCAGCCTCACGCTAATGGGAAGGTTGAAGCCCGGCGTAACGATCAAGCAAGCCCAGGCCTCGCTCAACGTTTTGGCCCAACACATTTCCGATCAGCATCCGGACACGGAGAAAGGCATCACCGTACAGCTTTACACGGAAAAACTCGCCAGGCCGGAACCCGACCCACAAAACCCTATTCCCGCTGCCGCCATGGCTTTCATGGGTTTAGCCGGACTTGTCATGCTCGTCGCGTGTTTCAATATCGCTAATGTTCTCTTGGTGCGAGCTACCGTGCGCCAGCGTGAAATGGCGATTCGAGCGGCTCTTGGCGCTGGACAGGGGCGCCTGATCCGCCAATATCTGACCGAAAGCCTCCTGCTCGCCTTTCTTGGTGGTGGCACAGGTCTGTTTCTAGGATCTTGGGCGGCGGGAATCCTCGGCTCGCTCCGTCTTGGCTCCGAACTCCCCATCGAATTTGATTTTCATCCCGACACCACTGTCTATCTGTTTTCACTTGCAGCCGTGCTGCTGACCGGTTTAATCGTCGGCATTATGCCGGCCTTGCGCGCTGGTCGTACCAATGTGATCACAGTTCTCCATGAGGGAGGCCGCGGCTCCTCGTCTGGTCCGCGCCGTCAACTGGCAAGAAATACTTTGGTGGTGGCACAAGTGGCGGGTTCTCTAGTGTTACTCATAGTCGCCGGTCTGTTCGTCCGCAGCTTAAATAAGGCTCAAAAGATTAATCTCGGCTTCAATCCCGATCATGTTCTCAATCTCTCCGTGGATGTCGCCCAGATCGGCTACAAGGAACCCCGCGGCCGGATCGTGTACCGGGACTTGGACAGCCGGATTCGCGCTCTGCCCGGCGTTGAATCCGTGGCTCAAGCGTTTACCACTCCTATGAGCCTAATCAGCACGGGCGACCGGCTAACCATTGAAAATCAACCTCTCGAACCGGGCCAACAACCGCCCGACATTAACTACAACATGGTGACCACGGGATATTTCGACACTCTCCAGATTCCCTTGTTGCGCGGCCGGAAGTTCGCGGACGCCGACAGCGAAAAGGCCCCTCTGGTTGCCGTCATTAATCAAAATATGGCAAAGAAGTTCTGGCCCAGCGAGGACGCCCTCGGCCGGCGCTTCAGCATCAAGGGCCCGAAAGGCCCCTTCATTGAAGTCGTCGGCATCGTCCAAGACGGCAAATACCAGGACGTTACCGAAGATCAGCAACCCTACTTCTATGTGCCTTTCGAGCAAAGCTACATGTCCATCCGCACTATCCACGTCCGCACTTCCGTGCCTCCGGAAACGCTAGCCTTGCAACTTGAGTCACAAATTCACGAACT
>DASZGG010000310.1:0-4837 GCA_035939025.1 Chthoniobacterales bacterium
CCCGCTCCCTCGAGATCCTCCGTCATATTCGAAGGCAAAGCTCGCTTCCAGTGATCTCTGTTGGCGGTATAATGAGTGCCGATGACGCGCGAGAAAGGTTCGACTCGGGAGCGGAGCTAATCCAGCTCTATACAGGTTTTGTTTATCACGGACCTCGCTTGGTTCGAGAAGTAGCGGGTGAGCGGGTGAGAGGTGAGAGGTGAGAGGGGCGGTGAGAGGCGAGAAGTGAGAGGTGAGATGAGTGCAGCGAGAACATTCCGCGATTTGAGAGTTTACCAACTTGCGAGAGCTGCGAGCCTCGAGATTTTTGAAGCGAGTAAGAGCTTTCCCCGAGAGGAGAGATTTTCGCTGACAGATCAAGAGCGCCGCTCTTCACGCGCGACGAAGGCGATGATCTCCGAAGCGTGGGGCAGACGACGATATAAAGCGGTGTTCATTGGCAAAATTGACGAAGCGCTCGGTGAAGCTACCGAAACCCAATCATGGCTCGACGACGCGTTTGACTGTGGCTATCTCGAGCACATGCCATACGACACCGAATATCTCATCCAGCTCGACAAAGCACATGTGTGGCATCCGTTTACGCAGATGCGCGACTGGATTGCGCCCGATCACGAGCCGCTCGTACTGGTCGCCGGTCATGGTCCATGGGTAGAGGACAGCCTGGGCAAACGTTATCTCGATGGCAATTCTTCCATTTGGACCAATATCCATGGGCACAATCACCCGACCCTTAATCGCGCTATCTGCGAGCAACTGGCGCACGTGGCGCATACTTCGATTCTTGGTTTCACGAATCCAAAAGCCGCCGAGTTGGCGAAGCGCCTTGTCGCAATGCTGCCCGGTTCTTCTTTGACGCGCGTGTTTTATTCAGACGACGGCTCTACCGCAATCGAGGTTGCGATCAAGATGGCCATCCAATATTTCCTCCAGAACGGGCATTCACAAAAGCTTGGATTTATTTCGTTTGAAAATGCCTACCATGGAGACACTCTCGGCGCCTCCAGTCTTGGTGGAATCGGGGTCTTTCATGATCGCTTTAAGTCGCATCAATTTCCTGTCACTCGAATTGGATCGGTTGAGGGTCTTACAGCGATCGATGCTTCACGAGTAGCCGGGTTGGTCATCGAACCGTTAATCCAGGGAGCCGCCGGAATGCGGATGTGGCCAGTCGGGATGCTGAAAACTCTGCGCGAATGGTGCGATGAAAATGGGGTCTTTCTGATTTTCGACGAGGTAATGACGGGCTTCGGACGGACGGGAAGGTACTTCGGGTGCCAACGCGAGGAAGTGTTTCCCGACTTTTTGGCACTTGCGAAAGGCTTAACGGGCGGCTATCTCCCTTTGGCAGCGACTCTCACGACCGATAGGGTGTTTGCTGGATTTCTGGGTTCTTACGAAGAGCTTCGTACCTTCTTTTATGGCCACAGCTACTGCGGCAATTCGCTGGGCTGCGCCGCAGCCCTGGCCAATCTAGCGATTTTTGAAGAGGAGCGGGTACTTGAGAAGCTGCAGCCGAAGATCGAACACCTCGCTGAACGGCTTCGCGGGATAGAAGGTCTGGTAAATGTGCGCGAAATCCGGCGGTGTGGATTCATCGCTGGGATTGAGGTTGCCCAAAAAAGTGGAGATCAATTCGATTGGCGTGACCAGGTAGGATCGCAAATTTGCCTCGCTGCACGACGGCACGGCCTGCTCACGCGTCCGATCCGTGATGTCATCGTTCTCATGTTGCCCCTCTGTGTGACAGCGGATGAGATTGATCTTGCGGTCGATGCCATCGGGAATGGAATTGTGGAGGTCTGCAGCCGGTTAGAAACCACAGTCCCAAGGACCATGGACAAAGGCTAGCCTTTGTCCATGGTCCTTGGGACTATGGTTTCTGAGATCGCGCGGTTTCGCGCATCGGCGGGGTCGAGTTGGATCGCGCGCCGGATTGCCTGCTTTGCTTCGATCATTTTTCCCACCCTGCTGAGCGCCAGGGCCAGGTTTCCCCAGCTTGCGGCGGTCTTAGGGAAAATCTCGGTAGATTTCCGTGCGGCCAATTCGCATTCTTCCCAGCGACCGAGTTCCGCAAGGCACCAAGTCAGCTCTAGCCAAGCCTCTCCGTTCATCGGAGAGAGCTCGACAACGGAGAGAAAACAATCGGTTGCATCGGGCCAGTGTCCGATCATGCGGTACCCGAGACCGGCGACAAAGGCTGCCAGAACACGATGATTTCCAGCGATCTGAAGGAAGGTATGCGCTCGTTCCGCCTGTCGGAGAATTTTTGATTCGATTTGTTCGACGATCTCTTGCCTTCCCTCGGCCCTGGCGAGATCCGCTTGCTGCTCAAGATCCCACAGGTAATTTCCCATTTCGCGGAGTTTCTGGTCGTAATCCGAGTCTGTTAAGCCGATGTAGGTCATAAAATCGCAGCGGTGAATATGCGTTGAACAATCTGAATTGCGAACAAAAGAACTTGATCAGAACGTCGCTTTCACGCGTTATGGAGTTCGGCAAACGATGAGCTCTAAAGTTCTCGCTTTCATCAATTTTAAGGGCGGCGTTGGAAAAACCGCAACGGTCGTAAATATCGGGGCGACGCTTGCGAAGCTGCATGAAAAGAAAGTGCTGATAGTCGATCTGGATCCGCAATCCAACGCGAGTGTCTGGTTGATGCGACCGGACCGGTGGCGCGAGCATGTCGCGAAGGGCAGGCGCTCGACCTTTCAGATTTTTGACGATGCACTTCACGGGAAACCCCGTTTCAATTTCGAGGAGGCGCTCGTGCAAGGAGTAGTGACCTGGACCGGATTCACTGACCTGCCGCGACTTCATTTACTGCCGGCTTCGGTTGAATTGCTGCGAATCGAGGACAGAATTCACGAATTGCGGGCCCCGGCCATCTATCAAATTCTGGATACAGCGTTAGGCGCGCATTTCAAAGAGTACGACTATGTCCTGTTGGATTGTCCGCCAAATCTCTACGCCACGACGAAAGCCGCGATTTTCGCAGCCGATGGCTGTGTGGTGCCGTACGTCCCGGATTATTTGTCGCTCTCGGGCTTTCAGGTGTTGGCAGAACAGATCGCCGAGATGCAGGAGAAATTCGCTCCTTATCTTCCAGGGCGACGCAGACCGAACATTGCGGCGGTGATCGTCAGCCATTATCGACTGGCAGGAAACGTTTTTCGACTTGCGGTCAACGAACTTGAGCTGTCAATTTCTCAGCTTCAGGAAACCGGACTGCTCACGAACCAAGCCGTGCTGCTCCAGCCTTATATTCGCCATTGTGTCCGGGTTGCCGAGTCGACGAGTGAGCATTTGCCCGTGATTCTGTATGCGCCAGGAAGCATCGGTGCGCAGGACTACTGTGACCTTACACAACGATTTATTGACCTTTTTGAGAGCAAAAAATGAACTACTCGGATCTTGCAAGCACGCTTTTGCACTTGGGAGAACGGCTCGCTAAACACGCTGGTAAAATCGACGGAGAAACTCTTGGCCGGTCAGCCAGAATGCTTACCGCGCAGCTCAACGCCTTCGAGGAAGACCTTGAGAGCTACCTGGCCAGTCGGAAATCCGGGGAGTTCTTGCTGGAAACCTTGCTTCGTTCGCCTGCAGCGAAGAGGCATCTCACAGTCGAGATGCTCAAACATGGTCTCCGGGAGGTCGTGGGAAAACGCCTGAAATCGGATGACCTGCCGGCGGCGAAGCGCGAGTTTATTGAACTAGTTCACGAATTTGGAAAACAGAACAAGGCGACGGAATTTTTGCAGGAAGCGTTTGCTGATGCCTTTCACGTGGAATCGGGAGGTAAGGACAAACTGCGTCTACAGCGTGAATTTATCAGCCTCGGCCAATTAGCGGATGAGGAATTCGCGCAAGAGATTGGCAAACGAACCTTTGGTGAACTTCGTCGCGTGGCTAGCGTCAATGGTATCAGATTCACTGACAAAACAACCAAGCAGCGTTTGACGGCGCTAATTCGTCGGTATGCCCAAAGGGCAGCTTTTAATATCGCGGCAGCTCGTGTACCGTCCCACATTGAACGGTGAAGCCGCTGCAGCTTCGGCCAGGGTGGATTGTTGAAGGTTTAAAAAAAAATCGATGCAGAGTGACCTTGAGAGAGTGCTGTATCGTGAGGACCAAATCGCTGCGCGACTTGATGGCCTGGCCGTTCAGATTACCGAGGATTATCGAGGAAATGATCTAACCGTGCTCGCGATCTTGAATGGCAGCCTGATCTTTATGGCCGACCTCCTCCGGCGGATTCCTCTCCCATTGAAATTGGATTGTCTTCGCGTGAAGAGCTACCACGGTGGGACCGTGTCAACGGGACAGGTAGATTTCGATCATGCGGCGTTACCCAATATGGATGGACGCCATGTATTGTTACTCGACGACATTCTCGATAGCGGCCATACGTTGGCAGCGATCGTAGAGACTATCCGTGCTGAAGCTAAACCTCTAAGTCTGAAAAGCTGTGTACTTCTGCGTAAGATGAAAAAGCGAAGCCGGCCGATTGAAGCGGACTATGTCGGGTTCGATATCGAGGATGAGTTTGTTGTGGGCTATGGACTGGACTATCAAGAGCGATACCGAAACTTGCCGTTAATTGGCGTCTTGAAGAGCTGAGAGTGCTGATTCAGATTCAATACTTTTCCCAACTCCGTGATCTCGGGGGACCGGAATCGGTCGAACTGGCCGAAGGAACGACGGTCGATGTGTTGCTCAAAAGGCTCTTCGAGCTGAGTCCGAGTCTGGCGCCCTGGAACAAGCATCTATTAGTCGCTGCGGGAACCGAGTGGGTCCACCGGGATTATTTGGTTAGGCCGGGCGATCTGATTTCGTT